>NZ_RZSG01000166.1:0-9713 GCF_003997725.1 Mesorhizobium sp. M4A.F.Ca.ET.050.02.1.1 | reverse complement strand
CTATATGACTCAATGGCTGTAAAGAGGGCGGATATGGCGGAGCGGTTACGCTGCGGAATGCCCCAGCTCAGGTCGCCCAGCTCGGGCGCAGCCTCGCTGCAGGTTTTCAAGGAAGACGAATGACCATCAGAATTCGCGCTTGAGAAGTTGAAGAAGGGACTCCTCGTCCGATACGCCGCTGGCGAAAATATCCATTATCTGCGCGGCCAAAGTATTCGCTTCGCGGGTGCCCGGCAAAATATCGAGGTCCTGGCAGCTGCGATCATAGACCCTCTGCAGGAGGGCCATATCCTCCGGGTAAGCAACGCCGCTGGTTTTGAACATCGCTCCTCCCGCGTGCTGGGGCGGAAGCGCGCTTTTCGCTTACTGTCGGCGATGCCCTTGTCAATTACCGCCGATGATAGAGCATAGGTCGGCTGAGGGCCGCAGCACTACAACAAATGATAGAGCAGACCGGACATCGGCCCTCTGCGCAGTTCGGTCAGACTTCAGTCCAACTTTCCGGATTCCCTTGGCCTCGAGTTGCCCCCCGCTGACCTTGCGCCGGCGATGCCCCATTCTCGAAGGGTTGGCGATCCGGCTGGCCGAGGTCTGTGCAGCCGCGATGGCCGAGCGCAATGCCTCCATGGAACCAGTTCCGTTTCCCTCAGTTCCATTAGGACATCCCTGCGGGTTGGCGGCCAATGGCCTGGCTGTCCAGGACCTGCAGGACAGTCTTGCCGGAGGAACCGATGTCGCTGCATAGCCTTCATCCCGAACATGTCGATGAAACCCGCATGAGTGCCTATTCGACCTTCGCCCCTGCCCTCCTCAATTCGCTGGCGCAGCGCCTGGCCCGTTGCCAGGGAGCGAAGGAACTGGCGGAGGTGGAGAAGTCACTCATCCGCCTTGTCGAGGACGCCGCCGTCGCCGCGCCGCAGGCCGAGGCGATGAAGGAGTTCGCGATCGAACTGGTGGTTTCGACGATGAAGAATGTCCGCGACCACCCCGACTCCAAAAGCGATCTTGAGGAGATCGCCGGCCGCCGCACGCAGGGCCGTTCCGAAAATCCGGACACGCTCGACGAGCAGTTGGATGCCGGCTTGGAAGACAGTTTTCCAGCCAGCGATCCGCCGGCCGTGGTCTCAACCGCCATTTCCGGCGGCGCCAAGGAGATCGTCGGCACCGACGAGGTGCTGCGGCGCAAGAAGGAGGCTGCCGCCCGGAAGGCGGAGAACAACGAATAGCCTTTCCGGAAGCGATACGGCGGTTCAGCGTTGCTTGCCGGCTCGGTCGACCTGCCGGGCCTCGTTGCAATAAGCCGGCGCGGGCAAAGTTCGGGAACCTGACGCTTCGCGAAGGGTTCTCCTCCTAACAGGAAGGAGCACGCAATGAACAAGGACACTCGCGACACTGGCGCCGTTCCGCGGCGGCCCGGCGCGGGCCATGCTCCCGAGGCGACGGCCGGGTTACCCACCAAAGGCGGCGACGACCCACTGGTGCGGTTCCTGGCGGAGAATACCGACCTCTCTCCGAAACAGGCTCGGGAACTCATCCGCGAGCACGGCCACGACCGTGAACAGCTTCTGAAAATCGCGCGCACGATGAAGGCCGAGGGCTGAGATCGGGCGAGATCAAGCAATGCAAGGAAACACGAAAATGAGCATGCTGTACCGCGCGGCCAGGATCGCGGAAGAGGCGCATCGGTCTCAAACCGACAAGACCGGCCGCCCCTATATCGAGCATTGCCGGCGCGTCGCTGATCAGGTCGAGACGCTCGATCAGAAGATAGTTGCCTATCTGCATGACGTCGTCGAAAAGGGCGAAGGCTGGACCTTCGGCAGGCTACGGACGGCGGGCTTCGGCCCACCTGTCGTCGCCGCCGTCGATGCCCTGACGCGAAGGCTTGACGAAACAGAGTACGGGTTTCTGTGCCGCGCCGCCTCGAACCGGCTTGCCCTGCCGGTCAAGCGCGCCGACTTGAACGACAATCTCTGGCAAGCGCGCGAAGCCGGTGTCTCGACCGCGAAATATGAAAGCGGCCTGCGCGCGCTCAACCGGCTTCGAACAGGTGAGTCGCCGAGCAGACGTGGCGGGACAGGGGCGACCGCCGCGAGGCACAGCGCCAGCCGTTCCCTTTGACCAACTGCGAATGGAGAAGAAAAATGCCACGCGGAGACAAGTCGAAATACACCGACAAGCAGGAGCGCAAGGCGGATCATATCGCCGAAGGATACGAGCACCGCGGCGTGTCCGAGAAGGAGGCCGAGCGCCGCGCCTGGGCGACCGTCAACAAGGACGATGGCGGCGGCAAGAAGGAAGGCGGCTCGGGGCGCGGCAAGCACACCGGCAACCCGGCCGCGCACAAGGGCGGCAGGATGGGCGGCAAGGCCTCGGCCTCACGGTCCGCGGCCAGCCGGTCGGCCTCGGCGAAGAAGGCGGCGGCGACCCGCAAGAGCCACACGCATCATTGAGTGAGGCGGGCCTCTTCCTTCTCCCCTTGTGGGAGAAGGTGGATCGGCGCGCAGCGCCGAGACGGATGAGGGGTGCTGGAAGAAACTCCGGCGGCTAACAACGAAGGAGTTTTAGTCGCTTACGTCGCCAACCTCGCGTTCCGTCCAACACCCCTCATCCGACCGAGCTTCGCTCGGCCACCTTCTCCCACAGGGGAGAAGGGGGAAAGCACTAAAGCGGCATCTCCGAGGTCTGCTTGATGGTCTGGCTGGGAACCTCGGTCTTGACGTTCTGCACGCCCTTGATGCGGCTCAGATGCTCCGACTGGAAGCGGCGGTATTCGTCGATGCCGGCGGCCACCACGCGCACCATGGCGTCGCAGTCGCCGAGCATCAGATAGCACTCCATCACCTCGGGCAGCTTGGCCGCCTCGGCGGCGAAATGCTCGATCGTGTCCTCGTCCTGCTGCTTCAGCCAGATGCGGGTGAAGAAGGTGTGGCCGCGGCCGACCTTGGCCGGGTTGAGCACGGCAACGTAGCGGTCGATGACGCCGGCCTCTTCCAGAAGCTTGACCCTTCTCAGGCATGGCGACGGCGACAGGCCGATTTCCCGCGCCAGATCGTTGTTGGCCATGCGCCCGTCGCGCTGCAGGGCGCGCAGGATGCGCTTGTCGATCTCATCCAGCTTCATGGCTCAGGATTCCATCTTTCTTTCTGATTTCGATATCCAATGCCAATTTCTCTCAGAAATGGCGAATCTTCGCAACCAAATTGCTTGGCATTTCGCCTATGCTTACCGGCAGATAAGTCATCGACAGCGAATGGTTCGGACGCAGGCGGCCGCAAGGCGCGCCCGACCTCGTTCGCCCAAAGGAGACCCATGAGCATCTCGCAAGCAAGCCTGACCCTGGACGAGGCGCCCTACCGTCGGCCGTCCGAATTCCGGCGTGGCGTGGCCGCGTCGACGCCGGTGCTGCTCGGCATCATTCCCTATGCGCTGGTGCTCGGCGCACAGGCCGCGCAGAAGGGCCTCAGCGTCGTCGAGGTTCCGCTGATGACCGGCATGAACTTCGCCGGCGGCTCCGAGTTCGCGGCGATCCAGCTCTGGACCTCGCCGCCGCACATCCTGCTGATCGCTGCCATCACCCTGCTGGTCAACAGCCGCCATTTCCTGATGGGGGCCGCGCTTGCACCGTTCCTCAGCCACCTGCCGCGGCGCAAGGTGTTTCCCGCGCTGTTCGTGATGTGCGACGAGAGCTGGGCGCTGGGGCTGGCGGATGCGAGGCAACGCGCCGCGGCCGGTCTGAACCCGGCCTTCAGCCTGCCCTATTATGCCGGCGCCGCCCTGCCCTTCTACCTCGCCTGGGCGGTGTTCACCACCGCCGGCGCGGCACTCGGCCCAGTGCTCGGCAATGTCGAGGATTACGGCTTCGCCATGGCCTTCCCGGCCGTGTTCCTGGTGCTGATGCGCGGCATGTGGACGGGTTTTGCCGCGGCGCGGCCGTGGCTGGTCAGCCTGGTGGTGGCCGCCTTGACCTACCTCATCGTTCCCGGCGCCTGGTATGTGGCGGCCGGCGCGCTCTCCGGGCTGGTCTCGGCCTGGCTGTTTTCGGGAGACGAAGCATGATCGATCCAGCAAACGTGCTGGCCATCGTGCTGATGGCCAGCGTCACTTATCTGACCAGGGTCGGCGGCTATGTCGTGCTGCGCAACCGAACGCTTGGCCGCCGCGCCACGGCGGTGATGGAAGCCGCGCCCGGCTGCGTGCTGATCTCGGTCATCGCGCCGGACTTCGTCTCCAAAAATCCGGCCGACCTGGCGGCGCTCGCCATCACCGTGCTCGCGGCGACGAGGCTGTCGATGCTGCCGACCGTGGTGATCGGCGTGGCTTCGGCGGGGATGCTGCGGCATTTGATAGGCTAGGATGGGTGCCGGCGTCGGAGCTGCCGATCTCCCCCCGCGCGGGGGAGATCACGGTGTCAGCGCGGCGGCTCAGTCGTCACCGCCTTCGCCTTCGCCACCGCCATCGCCACCTTCGCCGCCGCCCTCGCCGCCACCGCCGCCACTGTCTCCGCCATCATGGTCGCCGCTGCTCGCGCCCTCGTGATCGCCGCTTTCGTGATCACCCTCGCCCCTGCCCTGGTCGCCGTCATGCTCGCCACTGTCGACCCGTCGCCTTCATGATCACCTTCGTCATTTTCGGCCACATCATGGTCGCGCTCATCGCCGGCGGTGGCGCCCTGGTCGTCATCGTCGGGCAGCGTCGCCGCCACCTCGCCGCCATGGTCCGAGACCTCGCCCGCAAGGCACTGCTGCGTTGCGAGACTGCCGAACAGGCTGACCGAAGCCGCCAGCAGCAAAGGAACAGCCTTCATCGTCGTCTCCATCCGGCACGTGGACCGCCATTGTCGAAGGCGGATCATTGTCCGGCCGGATTACGGCGCGCTTAAATGAGTATAAGCAATTTTAGCAGCTGCTTATTTTCGTAACGACCCGACGGGAGCCGACCCGGGCCTGCCGCTTGCGGCGGTCAGCGGCCGTAAAGCCCGATCTCGTCCGGCTGGATCGGGCCGGCGGCTTTCGACTTGACGTCGTCGCCCGTCAGCTGCTTCAGGGCCGCGTCAAGCCTGTCGCTGTCACTGCCGATCGGATCGATGATCGCATTGACGAACGTATCGAGCGAAACGCCGAGTTGGTCCAACCCCAGCTTCTTCTCGATCGCGATGATCTCGGAAGCAGATCTCTGTTTCAACGCCTCGACCGCGTTCTTGACGGCCGTGCCGTAGGACAACAGCGAAGCGTAGTCGCCATGGTCAACGCCGAACTCCTTGCCGACGCGCTCCATCAGCCGGACCTTGATGGCCGTGATGTTGAGGCTGTTCACGCTGAACATGGTCCCGGAGATCTTGGCCTGCGCCTGTTTCAGGGGCGAGCCCGAGCCGGCGAGGCTGGAGACGCCATTGGCACTCTCGGCGAGGCTGTCCTCCGCCGCATGTTGCGGGCGTTGCTGCTGCAGGATCAGCAGGGCGGCGTTGCTCAGTGCGGAGAGTGAAGACATTGCCGGTCTCGCGGGCCGGCCCGCTCGTCATGGAGGGCCGCGCCGGACATTCGAGCCAAGACATCATGCCTTGAGCGCAACAAGTCGGTTCGGCAAAGCGATAACCTGATGTCGATTAAGAATTTCCTAGGTCGATCGGCTCAACCGACGCGCCTGGCCGGCAAGTCAACCTCGCCGACCGCCCTGGCGACGATCGCCTCCAGCGGCTCGGGCCGGTGCAGCAGATAGCCCTGGCCGTAGGCGACGCCCATGTCACTCAGGATATCCAGCGCCACCCGCTGCTCGATCTTTTCGGCCACCACGCCGCAGCCGAGGCTCCTGGCGATGCCGGATATCGCCGAGACGATCTCGCGGTCGAAGCGGCTCTCGGCGATGTGCTCGACGAAGGAGCCGTCGATCTTGATGGCGTCGACGGGAAAGCGCCGCAGATATTCGAACGAGCTCATGCCGGCGCCGAAATCGTCGAGGCTGACACGACAGCGCCGTTCCCGCGCCTTGCGCACGAACGCCTCGGCGGCATCGAAATTGGTGACGGCCGCGGTCTCGGTGATCTCGAAGCCGATGCCGGCGGGCGGCGCGCCGGTCTCGGCGATGACGGTGTCGACGAACTCCCACAGCTGCGGGTCGCTCAGCGTCTGCGCCGACAGGTTGAAGTCAAGCGAGATGGCGCCCGAGCGCATCGCCGCCCCGTGCAGTTCCAGCGCCGCCCTGACGATCCAGCGGTCGAGCCTGGCGGCGATGCCGAAGCGCTCCGCCACGGAGATGAACTCGCCGGGCGGGATCATCTTGCCGTTGCGGGCAGAAAGCCGCGCCAGCACCTCGACCTGGCGGCTGTCGCGCCAGGGCCGGCCGAGCCGGTGGATCTGCTGGCCGAACAGTTTCAGCCTGCCGTCCTCCATGGCATCGACCAGGTCGGCGGCGAGCCGCGCGGCATTGAGGCCGCCGGAACCGGAGGCCGTCTCCACCGAGAACACCGCAAAACGGTTGCGCCCGGCGGCCTTGGCCGCGTAGCAGGCATCGTCGGCGCAGGCCAGCGCATCGGCGACCCTGGTGTCACTGTCGCTGACAAAGGCGATGCCGATGCTGGCCGCGAGCTTTCGCGTCGTCGCCGCCAGCTCGGCATTGCGCACGGCGGCAAGGACGGCGTCGGCAAGGCGCTCGGCCTCGGCCTGACCGCAGTTCGGCACCAGCAGCGCGAATTCGTCGCCGCCAAGCCGCGCCGCGTGCGCCGAGGACGGCAGGCTGGCGAGGATGCCGGCGGCGATGCTTTTCAGCGCGAGGTCGCCGGCGGCATGGCCGGCGAAGTCGTTCAGCGCCTTGAAGTAGTCGAGGTCGACATAGAAGACGGCGAGCGGCAGCCGGCGCTGCGTGGCGATGTGGTCAGCCAGCAGCCGGTCGAAGGCGGCGCGGTTGAGCAGGCCGGTCAGGGCGTCGTGGTTGGCGGCGTAGGTGAGTTCCTGCGAGCGCTTCTTGTCCTCGGTGATGTCGCGCACGGTGCCGAGGATCTGGCCGGCGCCACCGGCGCAGGCAATGAAGCGGACCAGCGATTCCAGATGGCGGATCTCGCCGTCGCGCCTGATGATGCGATATTGCGAGGCGGTTACGGCGTCGGAGCCGGGCGGCGGCAGGTGCGCCCGCTCGGTGGCTTCCTTGTCGTCGGGATGCAGATAGGTGTGCCAGAGGCCGGCCGAAACCTCGTCGGTATCGCTGACCAGGCCGAAGATCTCCCGGCTGCGGGCATCCCAGAAGCTCTTGTTGGTGGCGATGTCATAGTGCCAGATACCGGTGCCGCTGGCGGCGAGCGCCAGGCGGAAGCGCACATTGACCTCATCGAGTGCCGCCTCGGCCTGTTTTCGCCGGGTGATGTCGGTCTGCACGCCCATCAGCCGCAGCGCCCGGCCCTCGGCGTCGCGCTCGACGATGCCGCCGCGGTCGAGCACCCAGACCCAGTGGCCATCCTTGTGCCTGAGGCGCAGCTCCGTCTCGATGGACTCCGTCAGGCCGGCGATGTGGCGCTCGCCGCTGGCCAGTGCCCGCTCGCGGTCGTCGGGATGGGTGAGCGTCAGCCAGAGATCCGCCGTGGCGGCAAGCTCGCCCTCGGCGTAGCCGAGCATCTTCAACCAGGTCGGCGAGTAGTAGCAATCGCCGCTCGCGACGTTCCAGTCCCAGACGCCGAGATGAGCACGTTCCAGCGCCAGCGCCCAGAACTCCCCCTTGCGTGTCTTGTCGTCCGCCATGCCCGATTTTTGTCCGCCCTGTTGGAGACAGTGTGCACAAAACCAGACAAGAAACAGTTACCGCCGGGTCAGGTGGGGCGCCGCCAGCGATAGGCTTCGTCGACGCCGCGCAACGTGCCGGGCAGGGCCGCAGGCGCCGACAGCAGCGCGCTGTTGTCGAAACCGTAGACGCTGGGTTGCACCAGCACGGCGCGATCGATGCCATAGGCATCCATGACCCGGCGGTAGTCCTGGACCGTGACCATGGCCGGCGTGTAGCCGCGCGCCGGGTCGAGCGGACAGGCCGAGGCGAAGACATGGGCATGCGCGTCGCAGCTGCCCTCGGGCAGGCGCAACGCCGTGCGTCGCGCCGGCGCCAGCGGCGGCAGGCACCGCCGGGGGCGCCGTTTCCGCCGGGAAGTGCGCCGCGCTCATTGCGCCTCCTCCTTATCGGCGGCCCCGGAAGCGGTCAGGAAATCGAAGTCGCAGCCCTGGTCGGCCTGCAGCACATGGTCGTAGTAGAGCCGGGCATATCCTCGCGCCGGCCGCTCCACCGCCGGGCGGGCAATCGCCGCCCGGCGCGCCAGTTCGGCGTCGTCGACCAGCATGTCGATGCAGCGCGCCGGCACATCGAGGCGGATCATGTCGCCGCTCCTCACCAGAGCGAGCGGACCGCCCGCGGCAGCCTCCGGCGAGACATGCAGCACCACCGTGCCGAAGGCGGTGCCGCTCATCCTGGCGTCCGACAGGCGCACCATGTCCTTGACGCCGAGCGCGGCCAGCTTCTTCGGGATCGGGATATAGCCGGCTTCCGGCATGCCGGGCGCGCCGCGCGGCCCGGCATTGCGCAGCACCAGCACGTCCTCGGCGCTGACGTCGAGCGCCGGATCGTCGATGCGCATGGCAAGGTCGGCGACGGATTCGAAGACGACGGCACGCCCGGTGTGCCGCATCAGCGCCGGCGAGGCTGCGGAATGCTTGATCACCGCACCGCGCGGACAGAGATTGCCCGACAGCACGGCCATGGCGCCCTGCCCCGTCACCGGCCGGCCGAGCGGCCGGATGACGTCCTGCGCATGCATGTCCTCGGGCTTCATGACGCGGTCGCCGAGCGTGCCGCCGTCGACCACCGGCGTCGTCAGGTCGAGGACACCGGAGAGTTCGGCCAGCAGCCTCGGCACGCCGCCGGCCTGGTGGAAATGTTCCATATAGTGTTCGCCCGACGGCTTCAGGTCGACCAGCACCGGCACCTCGCGGCCGATCCTGTCGAACTCGGCGAGATCGACCGGATGCCCGGCCCGGCCGGCGATCGCGGCGAGATGGATGATGCCGTTGGTCGAGCCGCCGATCGACTGCATGACGACCATGGCGTTGCGGATCGATGCCGGCGTGACGATGGCGCCGGGCAGCGGCGCGCCGGGGACGGCAAGCGCGGCGGCGACGCGGCCCGAGGCTTCCGCCGAGCGGACCCGCTCGGCATGGGGCGCCGGGATGGACGCGGCGAACGGCAGCGAGAAACCCATCACCTCGGCAATGATCGCCATGGTGCTGGCGGTGCCCATGACCATGCAGGTGCCGACCGAAGGCGCCAGCCTGCCGTTGACGAGGTCGATCTCGACGGCATCGATGTCGCCGGCGCGGTGGCTCGACCACAGGCGCCGGCAGTCGGTGCAGGCGCCCAGCGTCTCGCCCTTGTGGTGGCCGACGACCATCGAGCCGACCGGCACCACGACCGTCGGCAGGTCGGCGCTGATCGCGCCCATGATCTGCGCCGGCAAGGTCTTGTCGCAGCCGCCGATGACGACCACCGCGTCCATCGGCTGCGCGCGGATCATCTCCTCGGTGTCCATCGCCATCAGATTGCGCAGCACCATCGAGGTCGGATGGGCGAAGGATTCGTGGATGGAGATGGTCGGGAACACCATCGGCAGCGCGCCCGAGAGCATGACGCCGCGCTTGACCGCCTCGATCAGTTGCGGCGCGTTGCCGTGGCAGGGATTGTAGTCG
>NZ_RZSG01000165.1:0-9747 GCF_003997725.1 Mesorhizobium sp. M4A.F.Ca.ET.050.02.1.1 | reverse complement strand
GTGCGGCGCGACCCGGCACACATGCTCGTTGTCAAAGCCCATTTCGGTCAGGCGAAAGCCCAGATGTCCTCGGCCTGGAAGCCGACCTGGTAGCCGGCGGTCTTCAGCTTGACCACGACCTGGCCGATCTCGGCCGCCGGCAGCGCGCCGACTTCGATCTTGATCATGCCGGGGCGGTAGCGCTTGAGGTCGAGTTGGTCGAACACAATCCAGTCCGCGCCCTCGCAGTCGACGAGGAAGGCATCGATATGGGTGATGTCGTTGCGGTCGAGCAGCGTCTGCAGCGTCTCCGAGGCCACCTCGATGTCCTTCAGATAGGGCGCGAACTTGTTGAAGTTGGAGTCCTCCTCGCCCCAGGCGTTCTTGCCCGACATCAGATTGGTGTCGGTGACGGAGGAACAGCCGATAAACTCGATCGGCAGCGTGCCGGCCTCGAGTGCCGCGGCGTCAAACGTATGAACTGTGATCGAGCCCTTGGTCCGGGTCACAGCTACCGGCTCGATGATGAAGCGCTCCGTATCGGGATAGTTGGCGCGCAGCCGTTTCTGATTGTAGGGAACCGGCTCGACCAGAACGGCACGCGCCCGCGCAATGCGGTGCAGCCACGGCGTGACATCGTCGAACAGGGCGCCATCGCAGGCGCCGACATTGACCATCTGGAACGGCCTGCCACCGAAGCGCGCCCTCAGCGCCGCCTTGGCGAGGAATTTCGTGCCGCGCAGCGCCGGCCCGCGATCGAGCAGCCCGGCGGGCAGGCCGAACGACAGCGCAAGGCGCGCCAGGCTGGAAATGGAACTCATAGCGTGTCTCCGGGCTTGTCTCCGGCAATGACGTGCGCCGCGACATGGCGCTGACCGGCCGCAGCCCACAGCGCCATCAGCGGGCCGGCAAGCAGCAGGAATGGCGCCAGGAGATTGGGGAAATAGATGCGCGTGTCGTGGATCGGGAACACCGTGAACTTCGCCAGCACGCCGAGCACCAGAGCCGCAAGCAGGATGCCGGCGCGGCGGTCGAGCCGGAAGCCGGCGCGGCCAAGCGCAAACCAGCCGGCCAGTGCCAGTACCGAGACGCCAACCCAGCTGTTCATGGTGACGGCGCGCAGCAGCGAGACGGCAAACGCCCTGAGGTAGGCCGCGAGCGAGAAAGGCGGCTCGAAGCCGTCCATATTGTAATGCTGCTCGATGGTGGAGAACCACAGATGCGGCCACCAGCCTGGGTGCTGGGCCCAGTGCGAGATGGCGAAATAGGCAATGAACGAGGCGGCAAAGCCCGCCAGCGCGCCCCATGCCTTCTGCCGGTACGCGATGAGCAGCATGGCGAAGATGGCCAGGAAGACGATGTTGTCCGGCCGCGCCATGAAGGCGAGGAACAGCAGGATCGCGGTCGCCGCCTCGCGTCTGCGCACATAGGCGAACAGGCCGCCGAGGAACAGCGCCGCGCAAAGGAGGTCTGGCGTCGAGGCGCGCGCCGCATCGCCGAAATCGGCCATGATCAGCCCCGCACCGACTATCGGAGCCAGAGCCAGCGCGCCTTCCGAACGCAGCCAGATGAGCGTAATGACGCCGAACAGCAGCACCGAGACCACCGACACCAGCCGCATCGCCTCGACCGGCGACACGACATGGCTGAGGCCGGACAGGATCTCGGCATAGAGGAACTTGATCCGGTACATGCCGAGCAGCGAATGGAAGTCTGCGGCATTCTCCGCCATGTGGCTGCGGAAGCCGCCGCCATCGTCAGTCAGCGTCTTGTAGTCGGCGGCCGAGACGCCCGCCTTGACCGTGCTGTAGGCATAGTCGTGCAGGGCCTGCGGATCGGGATAGGTGCCTTCCTCGGCGACCGCCAGATAGGGCAGCATATCCCAATTGGCGTCGGGCATGATCCAGGCCGTCGCCGCCGTCAGCAGGATATAGAGCGCCAAGGCAATCGCGCCAATCGGTGCGGCGAACCGCGCATAGGTCCCCTCACCCCACGCCAGGCCGGCGCCGGTCAGTCGGTCGAGCGGATTGGTCGGGACAGTCGGCGGCCTGGTCAGCATCGTCCCGCTCAGCGAAGGCTTTTGACGAAATCCTTCACGATCGCCACGATGCCGCGCGACAGCAGGCTGTCGAAGGCATCGACGAAGCGGTCGACATGCTCGCGCTGGCAGATCAGCGGCGGCTCGAGCCGGATGACGTTGCGGTTGTATTCGGTGAAGGCGACGAGGACGTCATAGTCGCGCAGCAGCAGCGCGCCGACGAAGCCGGACAGCGAGCCCTTCAGCTTGTCGTCGAGCACGCTGACCACCGGCCGCAGCACCATAGGCAGGGTCTGCGAGAAATCGTGGAACTCGAGCCCGATCATGAAACCCTTGCCGCGCACGACCTTGATGATCTTCGGATATTTTTCCTTGAGCGCCTGCAAGCGCTGCAGAAGGTAATCGCCGGTCGCGGCCGCATTGTCGATCAGGCCTTCTTCGTAGAGCACGTTCAGCCCCTCGATCGCGGTGACGCAGGCCTCGCCCATGCCGCCGAACGTGGCCATGGCATGGATCATCGCCGTCTTCGGCGTGCCATAGGCCTTCATGTAGACATCGCGCCTGGCGATCATGGCGCCGACCGCCGCCTTGCCGGCGCCCAGCGATTTCGCCAGCGCCGTCACGTCCGGCACGACACCGTAATGCTCGAAGGCGTAGAAGCGGCCGGAACGGCCATAGCCACACTGCACCTCGTCGGCGACCCACAGCACGCCATGCCGGTCGCACAAGGCGCGCAGCTTCTGCCAGTATTCGGCGGGCGCCTGGATGATGCCGCCGCCGCCCTGGATGGTTTCGAGCACGATGACGCTGATCTCGGGATCGGTCCTGAACAGGCGCTCCACCGCATCGATGTCGGCGAAGGGCACCCGCACGACATTGTCCGCCACCTTGAAGTCAGCGCGGTAGAGTTGGCCGTCGGTGATCGCCAGCACGCCCTTGGTCTTGCCATGAAAGGAATTCTCGGCATAGACGACCTTCGGCCGCTTCGGGCCGGCGGCGCGCTCGGCAAGCTTAACCGCAGCTTCCATGGCTTCCGAGCCGGACGAGCCGAGGAAAACCATGTCGAGGTCGCCGGGCGAGCACTTGGCGATGTTGTGCGCAAGGGCCGCGGCATATTGCGACATGAAGGCGATGGCGATTTCCTGCCGCTTTTCCTCCTGAAATGTCTTCCGCGCCTCCAGGATGCGCGGGTGGTTGTGGCCGAAGGCCAGCGAACCGAAGCCGCCGAAGAAATCGAGTATCTTGCGGCCGTTCTGGTCGATGTAGAACATGCCCTCGGCGCGCTCGATCTTCACCTTGTGGAAGCCGAGCAGCTTCATGAAATGCAACTGGCCCGGATTGAGATGCGCCTTGAACAGGTCGGTGATGCGGGCGACATCCATCGCCTTGGCCTGCTCGACGCTGATCAGGTCGGGCTTGGCGATGGTGGCGGGCGACAGCGCCGGCGCATCGACAAGCGTGCGCGCGCCCGTTTGTTCCGGCTTGGCCATGACGGTCATCTCGAGAATCTCCTATTGGCCTTGGTCGCCTTACTCGGCGGGCACATGTTCGGTGGCGACGGCATGGCCGTCCTTCTTGGCGCGGTACTCGCTGTAGGCGGCGATCAGCATGTCCTCGTCGCGATATTGCGGCACCCAGCCGAGCTGGCGCTCGGCCTTGGACACGTCGAGAACGCACTCTTCGTCGGCGATCAGATATTGCTCGGGGTCCATGATCGGCATGTTCATGAGGTCGAGCAGGTCGAGCGTGCGCTTGACCGCCCAGCCCGGTGTCGGGATCAGGATCGATTTCGAGCCGGCATGCCGGATCAGGTCGCCAAGCAGCTTCTTCACCGGCGGCGGGTTGAGGGAGCCGAGATTATAGGCCTCGTTCGGCACGCCGGCCTTCCAGGCGGCGCGGGCAGCTTCCGCGCAGTCGAAAACAGAGATGAACTGGTAGGGATTCTTGCCCGAGCCGATCATCGGCACGGGAAGATTCCAGTCGATCAGCTTGAACAGTTTTTCCAGGATGCCGAGGCGGCCGGGGCCGATGATCAGGCGCGGCCTGAACAACGAGATCGACATGCCGCGCTTGCGCCAATCGGCAGCCAGCTCCTCGGTCTTCAGCTTCGACAGGCCGTACTCGCCGAGCGGCGCGACCGGGTGTTCCTCGGTCATGGGCAGTGTCACCGTATGGCCGTAGATCATGTCGGTCGTGTAGTGGACGAGCTTCGAGGCGCCGGCCTTGTCCATCACCTTGATGATGTGCTCGGTGCCGTGGAAGTTCACCGGGAAGAAGAAGTCGTGCCGCTTGGCGCGCACCTGTATCGGCGACAGCATCTTCGCCGACAGGTTGTAGACCATGTCGTCCGCCCGGACACCGACGCATGACACCGAAGCCGGTTCCGTCACGTCGCACTTGATGTAGCGGACGGACCGGTAGTGCGGCAGGTCACTCTTGACGATGTCGGCGACAACGACCTCTTCGCCATCGGCCGCGAGCTTCGGGGCAAGGTGGCGACCGACGAAACCGTCGCCTCCGAAAATGACATGTCTCATCGAACGATCTCGCTTGTGCCGATCTTGTCTTGGGTGATGGATGCGGTCTGGTCCTCATCTCCGCGTCCGCTCTGCGCTATCAGCACCGTGCCGACGCAGATGCAGGCGATGCCGGCAACGCGCCAGCCGTTGAGGTCCTCGCGGAAAACGAAGTAGGCAAACACTGCCACCGCGACATAGGCGAGGCTGAGAAACGGATAGGCGAAGCTGAGCTCGACCTTCGACAGCACGTAGAGATGCGAGGCCATCGAGATGACGAAGGTGCAGAGCCCCAGGAACACCCAGGGACTGAAGACGATCTGCAGCAGCTTCAGCAGCGGATTGGTGCCCTCGAACGAAATCGGCCCGAGCGACATCATGCCTTGCTTCAGCATCAGCTGCGCCGCGGCATTGGTCATGACCGTAAAAAGGATGAAGACGATGTATTTCATGTTGCCACCTGCCCCGCAGCGGTCCTACTACAAACCTGCAAACATTTCGTGAAATCACGTGCTGCTTTAAGTAAATCCCGGCACAATGTTTTATTTGCCAAGATTTATTCGAATTCTACCTATTCCGCCGCCTCTGCCATCCCTCGCCGTTCATCCAGTTTCTTCGCTGTGCGCGCCCAGAAGTCGGACATGAAGGCGGGGTCGCGCAACGCCTCCAGCCGCCGCCAGTCCGGGAAGGATGCCGCGAAGGTCTCGGCGCCCATGCGCGCGTCCTTGTAGGGGTTGACCGCGCCGCCCGCCTCGACCGTGATGCGGTCGAGTTCGGAAAGCAGCTCGAGCGTCCTCTCGCCCCGGTTGGGGAAGTCGAGCGTCAGCGTGTAACCAGGCCTCGGAAAAGACAGCAGCGCCGGCGAGCGGACCTTGCCGAAGCGCTTCAGCACGGTGAGGAAGGACCCCTGCCCAGCGCGCCGTGCCGCCTCCAGCAGCGCCGGCACGGCAAGCCGCGCGGCCTCCTCCGGCACCACGCACTGGTGCTGGAAGAGGCCTTTCGGCCCGTAGAGCCGGTTCCAGTCGCCAACACCGTCAAGCGGAAAGAAGAAGCCCTGGTAGCCAACCTGACGCGGCGCCGGCGATCGCCCTTTCTTCCACCGGTAAGCGGCGTTGAAGGCGGTGAGGAACGGCCGGTTGAGCACATTGAAAGGCGGCTGCAGCGGCACCGAAAGGCGGGCGTTTGCGCGGGACGCTGTGTGCGAGCCATGCTCGGCATGGTTGCCGGCGAACAGCAGGCCGCGCCCGCGGCCGTGACCGCCGGCGAGCTGGTCAATCCAGGCGACGGCATATTCATTGGCCTGGTCGGCCGCCTCGGCAAGCTCGAAGAATTGGCCGAGATCGCCAAATGGTGTCACCGTCTCGACGACGTCGAGCGAAGGCACCCGCATCAGCCGGATCGAGGCCGACAGGATCAGCCCGGTCAGCCCCATGCCGCCAATGGTTGCCCGGAACAGTCTAGCATTGTCCGTGTCGGAGCAGCGGCAGGTATTGCCGTCCGAGCGCAGCAGTGTCAGCGACTCGACATGGCAGCCGAACGTGCCGCGCCGATGATGGTTCTTGCCGTGGATGTCGTTGGCGATCGCCCCGCCAAGCGTCACGAATTGCGTGCCGGGAACCACCGCCGGGAAGAAGCCGTAGGGAGCGGCATGGGAGATGATATCGCGCAAGAGCACGCCGGCATCCGCTTCCAACACACCCGTCCCGGCATTGAAGGCGCGGACGCGGTTGAGCGGCCGCATGTCGACCACCGAGCCGGCCTGATTCTGGCATGTGTCGCCATAGGAACGGCCATTGCCATAACCAAGCAGCGAACCCGGCTTGGCAGCGCCGCTCTTCAGCAGCGCGACGGCATGGTCGGCCGGGATGGCATGGCGTGCCGGAGGCGTCGCCAGCCCAAAACTGCCGAAACGTTCGCCGCCCCTGATCAACCGCCCCAGGCTCCAGCCACCAGAAGGGCGGCGCCGATGGCGACAACGATCTGGCTGCGCCAGTCGCGGATGATGAAGACGACAGGATCGTCGTGCATCTCGTCGCGGCGGGCGAGGATCCAGACGCGCATCGTGAGGTAGAGCACGATCGGCGCCAGCGGCCACATCACCCATGGATGCGAATAGAGCTCGCGCACCGCGACGCTGTCCATGTAGAGCGCGAGCACCAGGGCCGAGGAGAAGGCGGAGGCCATGCCGGCCTGGGCCACGATCTCCTGGTCTTCGGTGCGGTAGCCGCGGCCGGCGATGCGCTCGCCGGCAGGAATGGCAGTGGTGCGCAATTCGACGAAGCGCTTCACCAGCGCCAGCGACAGGAAGAAGAAGATCGAGAAGGCGAGCAGCCAGAAGGAGACGTCGACGCCCGTCGCCGCGGCACCTGCCAGCACCCGGATCGTATAGAGCCCGGCCAGCGTCAGCACATCGACCAGGAGCATGCGCTTGAACGACAGCGAATAGGCTGTGGTGACAACCATGTAGCCGCCCAGCACGCCGAGGAATTCGATCGGCAGCAAAAGCCCGGCGGCGATGCCGACGGCGATCAGCGCCATCATCGCGCCGAAGCCGAAGGGGATAGTGAGCGCGCCGGTGGCGAAGGGGCGATAGCGCTTGGTCGGGTGTTTGCGGTCGAGCGCGAGGTCGAAGAAGTCGTTGAGGATGTAGATGGCGGAAGCCACGGCGCTGAAGGAGATGAACGCCAGCACGCATTCCCAGATCATGTCGATGTTGAAGTACTCGTGCGACAGCACCATCGGCACCGCGATCAGCGCATTCTTCAGCCATTGATGCACGCGCAGCATCTTGACGAATGTCTTCAATGTCGGCTTCGGCACCGCAACCGTTTCGGCGCCATGCCCGGCCTGCCAGCGCGCGGCATGGCGGTCGGGCGCCACCACGATCGCGCTGCGCGCTGCGTCGAAAACCTGGAGATCGTGCCGGCTGTTGCCCGCATAGTCGAAGCCGCCGTCGCCATAGGCGGCGACCAGCGAGTCGCGTTTCCTGCCTGAGGTCATGTTGTGCGGACCATCGGTCGCCAGCACGCGGTCGAAAATGCCCAGATGCGAGGCGATCGCCTCGGCGAACTTGCGCGGCGTGCCGGTCGCCAGCACGATCTCGCGACCTTCCCGATGCTCGGTGCGGAGCCGATCGAGCAGCGCCTCGCGGTAAGGCAGCGAAGCCGGATCGATATCGATGCGGGCAGCGATCTCCTGCT
Organism: Mesorhizobium sp. M4A.F.Ca.ET.050.02.1.1; assembly: GCF_003997725.1. Classification (NCBI taxonomy): domain Bacteria; kingdom Pseudomonadati; phylum Pseudomonadota; class Alphaproteobacteria; order Hyphomicrobiales; family Phyllobacteriaceae; genus Mesorhizobium; species Mesorhizobium sp. M4A.F.Ca.ET.050.02.1.1. The sequence goes on along the minus strand of NZ_RZSG01000165.1, from coordinate 2,014 downwards.
TGAGTCTGGCCGGCCCGCCGGCCAGCCAGAACGGCACCAGGAAGACATAGAGCGGATTCTTCTTGAGAAGGATGAACAAGCCTTCCCAAAGGAGGTCGGTCGCAATCAGCGTGCCGTCGAGATCGACCGCAAGCGGAATTGCGTTCCTGTCCGACCGCGCGTCCATGATTCCCTGCCCTGCCTGATTCCTTCGCGCCCTGTTCGGCGGCTTCGGGTCGGATATAGCGGGAGATGACGCAGCGAACGTTAAAACGTCAGGTTGCGGCCAGGCTGTGCGGTGGTATTTCCCCGGTCAGTGTTAAACAACCGCTACCGGAAACAATAAAAGGCCGGGCAGTTTGCCCGGCCTTCGCGAGAGATGCTGCCCGGTTTTACTTGATGCGGGCGACGCCACCCGAAATCTCGACCGTTTCCGAGCCGGTCAGGGCTTCGAGGTCACCATTCGGCAAGGTGACGAAACAGCCATTCGGGCAGAATTCCACGGTTTCGCCGGCGGCCAGCGCCAGCTCCGTCTTGCCGCCGCCCTCGGTCACGATCAGCGTCCGGGTCTCGGCGTCCTTGTTGACCGCGCTGGCGGCGAAAGCCGACCCGCCCACGGCTAGAAAAGCGATGGCGGCGACGACAGACTTCCACATTTGCAATACCGGTGTTTCCACACCGCCTTCTTGTTGCATTTGCAAGGCATTCTCGCCCTTTGCATGCGAGCTTATATGAGATCGAAGCTGAACCGCAACTGAATGCCGCATTCATGCCGCAATTGGCTTTTGCCGGACACAGGCACGATTCCGTGGTGTGCCGCCTCAGTCCGGATCAGGTTTGCTGCCCTTGCGCCTGGACTTTGCCAGGCGCGCCTTTTCAACCGCGGCTTCGGCTTCCGCTTGCTCCTTCTCGGCGAAGTCGGCCTCCATCTTGTCGTCGTCGATCGGCCACGCCTCGGGCTTTGTCGTCTCAACCACGGCGCGTGGCGTCGAGGGTATCTCGATATGCTCGCTGTTGAACTCATCGAAGATGGCAAAGCGGATGTCGTTCTGCACGATGTTGCCGTTCAGGATGTCGGCGAGGAACACGCGGATCTCGAATTCGAGCGCGGCGGCGCCGAAATTGGCGAACAGTACGAACGGCTCGGGGTTCTTCAGCACCAGCGGATGGCTGCGCGCGATTTCGAGCAAAAGCGCATGCACCCGCTTGACGTCGCTGCCATAGGCGACGCCGACCTTGATGTCGACGCGGCCGAGCTTGTTGCGGTGCGTCCAGTTGCCGACCGCATTGTTGATCAGGGTCGAGTTGGGCAGGATCACCGACTGCCGCTGGAAGGTCTCGATCTCGGTGGCGCGCACGCTGATCTTCTTGACCGTTCCGGTGGTGTCGCCGGCGACGATCCAGTCGCCGACCTTGAACGGACGCTCGGCAAGCAGGATCAGGCCGGAGACGAAGTTCGACACCACATTTTGCAGGCCGAAGCCGATACCGAGCGACAGGGCGCCGGCAACGAGCGCCAGGTTTGACAGGTCGATGCCGGCCGCCGAGACGCCGACGAGGCCGGCAATGGCGACGCCGGCATAGCCGACCGCCAGCCGGATCGAGTTGCGCACGCCGGCGTCGACCCTGCCGCGCGCCATCACCGAGCCGTCGAGCCAGCCCTGGAACCAGCGCGTCAGGAAATAGCCGATGACGAAGACCACGATGCCGCTGAGGATGCCGGTGAACGAGATCGTCACCGAGCCGATGGTGACGCCCGTCGCCAGTTTGTATGCCCACGCTTGGATGTCGCCGGGCTGGAAACCCCACATCAGGAGGATCAGCGGCAGGAACACCAGCACGATCATCAGGTTGATGGCGATGCTGACGACCAGGCCGAGCTGGTCGAGCGCGGTTTCATCATAGCTTGAATTGGCGGTCAGCCAGCGCCCAGCCGACGTGTCGGCGAAGCCGCCCTCTTCGCCGATCGCCCGTGCCGACAGGAAGCCGATATAGGCGGTGACAAGGACGGTGCCGGTGACCACCACCTGCAGCG
>NZ_RZSG01000164.1:0-9766 GCF_003997725.1 Mesorhizobium sp. M4A.F.Ca.ET.050.02.1.1 | reverse complement strand
CTACATACCCGACCGTATCTTCGAGGGGTACGGTCCCAATCCGGAAGCCATGCGCGACCTCATCTCGCGCGGCGCCAAGCTGATCGTCACGGTCGACTGCGGCACCAACAGCGCCACTTCGATCGACGCGGCCAAGCAGGCCGGCGCCGATGTCGTGGTGCTCGACCACCATCAGGTCGGCGGCCCGCTGCCGGTGGCGAATGCTGTGGTCAATCCCAACCGCGAGGACGATCTCTCGGGGCAGGGTCATCTTTGCGCCGCCGGCGTCGTCTTCCTCTGCCTGGTGCAGACGGCGAAGATCCTGCGAAGCCGGCTGTCGGAGGCCGCCCCGCCGGACCTGCTGTCGCTGCTCGACCTGGTGGCGCTGGCGACCGTCTGCGACGTGGTGCCGCTCACCGGCGTCAACCGCGCCTTCGTGGTCAAGGGGTTGCAGGTGGCGCGCCAGCAGAGAAGCGAGGGGTTGGCAGCCCTTTCCCGGGTGTCGCGCATCGGCGAGCCGATCAGCACCTTTCACCTCGCCTACCTGATCGGGCCGCGCATCAATGCCGGGGGGCGCATCGGCGATGCCGCGCTCGGCAGCCGCCTGCTTGCCACCGACGATCCGGTCGAGGCCGGCACGATCGCCGAGACGCTAGACCGGCTGAACCAGGAGCGCCAGCAGATGGAGCTGGAGATGCTGGCCGAGGCGCGCACCGAGGCCGATGCCGAGCTTGCCGGCGGCAATGGCCCGGCCATCGTCGTCACCGCCGGCCAGACCTGGCATCCGGGCATCGTCGGCCTGCTCGCCTCACGCCTCAAGGACCATGCGCGCCGGCCGGCCTTCGCCATCGCCTTCAACGCCAATGGGGTCGGCACCGGCTCGGGCCGCTCGGTGTCGGGATTCGATCTCGGCCGGCTGGTGCGCGAGGCGGCCGATGCCGGGCTGATCGTCAAGGGCGGCGGCCATGGCATGGCGGCCGGCATCACGGTGGAGCGGGCCGGGCTCGGCGCTCTCAGGGCCTTCTTCGAGGAGCGCGCGGCGGCCGACGTGTTCCGGCTGCAGGACGAGGAAAGCCTGGCGATCGATGGCGCGCTCGCCGCCGAGGGCGCGACGCTCTCCCTGCTCGATGCGCTGGAACAGGCCGGCCCGTTCGGCGCCGGCCATGTGGCGCCGGTGTTCGCGCTGCCGCGCCACCGGCTGACCGATGCGCGACCGGTCGGCACCAACCACATCCGCGCCGAGCTGCAGTCGCAAAGCGGTGGCCGCATCCAGGCGATCGCCTTTCGCGCCGTCGATACGGCACTCGGCGAATTCCTGTTCAGGAACCGGGGCAAGACGGTGCATGTCGCCGGGTCGCTGTCCGGCAATTACTGGAACGGCAACCGGACGGTGCAGTTCCGCATCACCGACGCGGCGCTTGCTTGAAAACCTGGCTGTAGCTTGAGATCAGGCCAGAACGGTCTGCAGGCGGGTCAGTTCGTTTATCTGCGCCATCGTCGCCTGGTAGCCGAGGCGGATCGCCTCGTCGGCGCGATGGAATTCGGTCAGGCCAATATGGCTGAGCTTGGGCTGCAGCGACATATCGGGCGGATCGCCGGCGAGCCTGGCGCGCGAGATCCGGTCCTGGATGATGTTGAAGGCTTCGACCATGACGCCGGTGATGCCGAGCCGCGTCTGGTGCGACTGGTGCACACTGTCGGCCCTGCCGGGTCCCGGCGCGTCCTTTTCAATGACCAGTTCACCGGCGCTGTGCTTGATGACGGCGGCGCGGCCGAACAGGTCATAGTGGAGGTTGACCGCCACGACGAGCGGCTGCTCGTAGGCGCGGCAAACCGAAACCGGCACCGGGTTGACCAGCGCGCCGTCGACCAGAATGCGGCCGTTGCAATTCACCGGCTCGAACACGCCGGGCAGCGCGTAGGAGGCGCGCATAGCCGTGATCAGCGAGCCCTTGGACAGCCAGATCTCGTGGCCGGTGCGGATTTCCGAGGTGACGGCGACGAAGGGCTTCGACAAATCCTCGAAGCGGATGCCGGCCAGATGCTCGCGCAGCCTTGCGTCGAGCTTCATGCCGCCGAACAGGCCGCTGCCGCGCAGGTTGAGATCGAGGAGGCCGAAGATGCGACGCTTGGTCAGGCTGCGGGCGAATTCCTCCAACTCGTCCATCTTGCCGGCCAGGTAGCAGCCGCCAACCAGCGCGCCGATCGAGGTGCCGGCGATCATCGACACTTCGATGCCGGCCTCGTCAAGCGCGCGCAGCACGCCTATATGGGCCCAGCCGCGCGCGCAGCCACCGCCGAGTGCCAGCGAAATACCCGTCTTCTTGCCAGGCTTCTGATCGGATGCGCCGCCGGACGAGGAGGGGCCATTGGCCTCTCGAACGTCTGGTCTGCCACGTAATGACGCCCATTCGAGCATCATAATCTCCCCTTATCCCACATCCTTTCTACAGCAAGGATGTTTGAGAATAGTGAATATTAGTGGTTTGTGAATATTGAATGGTTCACACCGGCTTCCGATACGTCTGTTCCGTATCGAACAGCGGCCTGCTGCCATCGTCGGCAAGCGTTGCCTTACCGTCGATCAGCCCCACCGTCCGATAAAAGCAGGAACGTCGACCGGTGTGACAAGTTGCGTCGTGGCCCAACACTTTCACGCGAAGCCATATCGAATCCTGGTCACAATCCGTGAGCATCTCTACGACGGTCTGGACATTGCCCGAGGTCTCGCCCTTCTTCCACAGCGCGTTACGCGAGCGCGACCAATAGTGGGCGATGCCGGTCTCCAGCGTCAGCGCCAGGGCCTCAGCATTCATGTGCGCCACCATCAGCAGCTTGCCGTCCTCGGCGTCGGTGACGACCGCGGTGACGAGGCCGGCCGCATCGAAGCGCGGGCAGAAGGCGGTGCCTTCCTCCAGTGCTTTCTTGTCCGAGGGAGCTTTCGGGAATTCCAGTGCCGACATCACCGGTCCTTGTCTTGGATGGCCGGCGAGGGCCGCTCAGGCCCCGCCGCCGCGCACCATGGTGACGAAGCGGACCTGCTCCTCGGGCGTGTCCTTGAAGACGCCGGTGAAGGTCGAGGTCAGCGTGGTGGAGCCCTGCTTGCGGATGCCGCGCATGGCCATGCACATATGCTCGGCCTCGATCATGACGGCGACGCCGCGCGGATTGAGCACGTCCTGGATGACGCCGGCGATCTGCGCCGTCATCGCTTCCTGGGTCTGCAGGCGATGGGCGAAGATGTCGACGACGCGGGCGATCTTGGAGAGGCCGACGACCTTGCCGTCGGGCAGATAGCCGACATGCGCCTTGCCGATGATCGGCACCATGTGGTGTTCGCAATGCGAGTGGAAGGTAATGTCCTTGACCAGCACGAGGTCGTCATAGCCGGCGACTTCCTCAAAGGTGCGGCCAAGTTCGTCGGCCGGGCACATGTCGTAGCCGTTGAACATTTCGCGAAACGCCTTGGTGACGCGCTTCGGCGTGTCGATCAGGCCCTCGCGGTCCGGATTGTCACCGGTCCAGCGCAACAGCGTGCGCACGGCCGCCTCGACTTCGGCTTCGCTCGGCCGGTCGGTGACGGGCTTTTCCATATAGGCGGAAGGGGGCATGAATTTCTTGATGACGGCATCCATAAAGGCGTCTCCCGTAGTTCCTCTCTCAGGAGGAACGAGTTGAACGGACCACGACCTTTCGGGTGTTAGAAACTCGCCCGGTTTCCAGCCCGTAAGCGGCGTGAACAAATTTGGGCACTGACGGCGGCGCTTGGTTGCCTTGTCGATGCCCGACTGCCAGCATTATATATGGTCGTGCCGAGCGAATGAAAGACGCATCAGCGGCAAACCCTGTTCGTTGGGCGGCGACAGATTGGAAAAAAATGATCGACGACGTCTACAATGCGAAAATCCTGGGCTTCGCCGGAAACATCGGGCGCGTCGGTCGGCTTGACCACCCCGACGCGACGGCGCGCGCGCATTCCAAACTGTGCGGTTCGACCGTCACCGTCGACCTGAAGATGGACGGCGACGTCGTCACCGATTTCGCGCATGACGTGAAGGCCTGCGCGCTCGGCCAGGCCTCGTCCTCGATCATGGCCCAGAATGTCGTCGGCGCGCACGCGGATGAGTTGCGCGCTGTGCGCGAAACCATGCTGAAGATGTTGAAGGAAAACGGCGCGCCGCCTGAAGGCCGTTTCGCCGACCTCAAATTCCTTGAGCCGGTGCGCGACTACAAGGCGCGCCATGCCTCGACCATGCTGACCTTCGATGCTGTGGTCGACGCCATCGGCCAGATCGAGAGGAAACGCGCCGGGCAGGCGGCTTAAGGATCGGGCTAGGCAGTTCTTCCGGTCACGGCGAACTCGCTTCTGATCCAGTCGGCGAACGCCTTGGCGGGTTCCGGCAGATCCCGCAAGCTCCTGGCCACCAGCCAATAGGCGCCGGAAGCAACATCGATGTCGAACGGCTTTATCAAAGTGCCTGACGCGAGTTCCTCGCCGATCTGCAAAAGATCGCCGAGCGCCACGCCGTGGCCGAGCAACGCTGCCTGCTTGGAAAGTGAGATGTCTGCCAGCATCGGACCCCGCGCGGGTACCGCGTCGGCGGGCACGCCGGCGGCCTGGAACCAGCGCGCCCAACCCTGGCGGTTCTCCTCGTGCAGCAGCGTGTAGTGGCGAAGGTCGATCGGCTTTTCCAGGGGAGGGCCCGATGCCAGCAGCCCTGGCGACAGCACCGGTGAATCGACAGTCGAGGCCAGGCGCTCGGCTTCGGTGCGCGGCCATGACGTGGCGTGCGCGCTGAAACGCAAGGCGAGTTCGGGCTGGTCGCTGCGGAACTCGATCGGCCGTACATCGACTTCCAGCGACACGTCGATGTCGGGCCGCAATTGGCGAAAGCGATTGAGCCGCGGGACCAGCCATACAGCGGCTAGCGATGGTTCAACGCTGACGCGGACCACCGATTGCGCCGGCGATGCCACCAGATCCGAAAGCACCCGGTCGATGTCGTCGAAGCTTCTGACCAATTGGTCGAGCAACCGTTGCCCCGCATCCGTCAGTTCGACCCGCCGATGCAGGCGGTGAAACAACGGCTGGCGCAGGAAAGTCTCGAGCTCGCGGATCTGCCGGCTGATCGCCGCCTGAGAGACATAAAGCTCCTCCGCTGCGCGGCTGAAGCTCAAATGTCGCCCGGCCGTCTCGAAGCTCCTGAGCGCTGTCAGTGGCAGCCGTCCTCGTTTCATTTCGCATAACCTCAGGTTATCCGAGGAGGAAATTATACTCGTTTGAGGAGGAAGGCCAGCGGTAGTCCAATCGATGCTCAAAGGAGCACTGCGATGAACCAGCTTCTGGACATTCTCAACGAGGTCATGCGGATCGCAACATTCCAGTGGCATGGCGCAGCCACGCCGAACCGCCACCATGATCGCAGCGATCTTCCCTCTCACCATGCCCAGTGGACCGACCGGCATCCTGTCCGCCGCTCGAGGTCGTGAGGCAAAGACCATTGCGTTCCCGGCGCGAAGCCCACATCTATCGCGCAGTGAAACAGGCTGCGGAGAGATGAGCGACTATCCTGGATATACGCACGGCGCCGGGCCGACCCGGCGCGGGCGCAACTGGCCGGGACCTTGGCGCAAGACGCCGGGCCGCGTCTTCGGCACGTCGCTCGTCCGTCTCTATCAATTGACGCTGTCCGGCTTCGTCGGCAATTCCTGCCGGCATTTGCCGACCTGCTCCGAATACGCGCATGAGGCGATCGCGCGCCACGGCCTGTGGGCCGGCGGCTGGATGGGGTTTTTCCGGGTGTTGCGCTGCGGCCCGTTCGGAACACACGGCATCGACCTCGTGCCCGAGACGCTCGCCAAGCGCTACGTATGGTTCATGCCGTGGCGCTATCGGCAGATCGGCAGGAAGCGCGGCAATCCCGAAGCCTGAGCGCCCGCCAAGGAGCGGCGGCCAAAGCTTCCTTAACGATTTGGTTAGGTTAACCGCATGTTGCTGTGAACTCGCGCATTTGAGACAAAATCGAGACAAGAGGCTTGGATAAATACGCTCCTGCCGCCCTTCAGGAGAGAAACGTCATGCGCCAGATAGACCGCCTTCCGTTCGTTTTTGCCATCGTTCTCTTCCTGCTGGCCTGGCTGCTCGGGTTCCCGATGCGCGCACAGTCGGCGCCGCTCGGCGATATCGAATGCACGCTGATCCAGGATGCGGCGAGCGGCGACACACTCTATCGCGACGGTGCCTGCGACCAACGCTTCAGCCCGGCCTCTACCTTCAAGCTGCCGCTGGCGCTGATCGGCTTTGACGCCGGCATCCTCGCCGACGAACACGCGCCGAACTGGGACTACAAGCCCGAGTTCAACGCGGTGAAGCGCGACCGGAAGACGGTCGATCCGACGATCTGGGAGAGAGACTCGGTCCTGTGGTATTCGCGCGAGATTACCCGCCGGCTCGGCGCTGAAAGATTTGCCGGCTATGTGTCGAAATTCGGCTACGGCAACGCTGATGTCACCGGCGATGCCGGCAAGAACGACGGCCTCACTCATTCCTGGGTGAACTCCTCGCTGGAGATATCGCCTGTCGAGCAAACCGCCTTCCTGCGCCGGCTGCTGGCCGGCAAGATGCCGGTTTCTGCCAAGGCGCATCAGATGGCGGAAGCGATCGTCCCGAGCTTCCAGGCAGGGAACTGGGCAGTGCAGGGCAAGACCGGCAGCACAAGGCTTGGCAATGGCGGCAAGGACATGCGCTCGCTCGGCTGGTTCGTCGGCTGGGCTGAAAAAGGCGAGCGCCGGATCATCTTTGCCCGGTTGGTCGTCGGCACCAACCGCACCGACATGCCCAAGGGCTTGAAGACGCGCGCGGCGTTCTTGAAAGAGCTGCCCGGCTTGATCAAATAGGCGGAACGAGCGCTTTACGGCGCTGAAATCTACCCATAAAAGACTGCCGCCGCCGGACGCATCCGGCTTCTTGCGCATGCTCCAAACCACTGCACTTTGGGCGACATGCATTTCACCACCCGCGCTCGTTTGCGGGACTGGATAGGAGAACTCTATGCTGAATTCCGTTTCCCTGACATTTCCCGACGGCTCCGTCCGCGACTACGACGCGGCGATGACCGGCGCCGGCCTTGCCGAATCGATCTCGAAGTCGCTGGCCAAAAAGGCGGTGGCCTATGCCATCGACGGCACCGTGCGCGACCTTTCCGATCCGCTCGGCAAGCCCGGCAAGGTCGAGATCATCACCCGCGAGGATCCGCGGGCGCTGGAACTGATCCGGCACGACGCCGCGCACGTGCTGGCGGAAGCCGTGCAGGAACTGTGGCCGGGAACGCAGGTGACCATCGGGCCGGTGATCGAGAACGGATTCTACTACGACTTCGCCCGCAACGAGCCGTTCACGCCGGACGATTTCCCGGTGATCGAGAAGAAGATGCGCGAGATCATCCAGCGCAACAAGCCGTTCAGCAAGGAAGTCTGGTCGCGCGAGAAGGCGAAGAAAGTGTTTGCCGACAAGGGCGAGCGCTACAAGCTGGAACTGATCGACGCCATTCCGGACGACCAGGACCTGAAGATCTACGCGCAGGGCGACTGGTTCGACCTCTGCCGCGGTCCGCACATGGCCTCGACCGGGCAGATCGGCAATGCCTTCAAGCTGATGAAGGTCGCCGGCGCCTATTGGCGTGGTGACTCGAACAACCCGATGCTGACGCGCATCTACGGCACCGCCTGGGCCGACCAGGCGCAGCTCGACGCCTACCAGACGATGCTGGAGGAGGCCGAGAAACGCGATCACCGCAAGCTCGGCCGCGAGATGGACCTGTTCCATTTCCAGGAAGAGGGACCCGGCGTCGTCTTCTGGCATGCCAAGGGCTGGAAGATGTTCCAGAACCTGGTCAACTACATGCGCCGACGCCTCGACGAGCAGGGCTATCAGGAGGTCAACGCACCGCAGGTTCTGGACAAGAGCCTGTGGGAGACATCGGGCCACTGGGGCTGGTATCGCGACGCCATGTTCAAGGTGACGGTGGCCGGCGACGACACCGACGACGACCGGGTGTTCGCACTGAAACCGATGAACTGCCCCGGCCACGTGCAGATCTTCAAGCATGGGTTGAAGTCTTACCGCGATCTGCCCGTCAAGCTTGCGGAATTCGGCAATGTGCATCGCTACGAACCTTCGGGCGCGCTGCACGGGCTGATGCGCGTGCGCGGCTTCACGCAGGACGATGCGCATATCTTCTGCACCGAGGAGCAGCTTGCGGCGGAGTGCCTGCGCATCAACGACCTGATCCTGTCGACCTATGCCGACTTCGGCTTCGACGAGATCAGCGTGAAGCTGTCGACGCGGCCGGACAAGCGCGTCGGCACGGACGAGGCCTGGGACCATGCCGAGGAGATCATGAGCGGCGTGCTGGAAACGATCCGCACACGGTCAGGCAACCGCATCAAGACCTCGATCAACCCGGGCGAGGGTGCGTTCTACGGCCCGAAATTCGAATATGTGCTGAAGGACGCCATCGGCCGCGAATGGCAGTGCGGCACCACGCAGGTCGACTTCAACCTGCCGGAGCGTTTCGGCGCCTTCTACATCGGATCGGATTCGGAAAAGAAGCAACCGGTGATGGTGCATCGCGCCATCTGCGGCTCGATGGAGCGGTTCCTCGGCATCCTGATCGAGAACTATTCCGGCCATTTCCCGCTGTGGTTCGCGCCGCTGCAGGTGGTGGTCGCCACGATCACATCCGATGCCGACGACTATGCGAATGAGGTGGTGGCCAAACTCAAGGCCGCCGGGCTTCTGGCGGAAGCGGATCTGCGCAACGAGAAGATCAACTACAAGGTCCGCGAGCATTCGCTGGCCAAGGTCCCCGTCATTCTCGTGTGCGGCAAGCGCGAAGCTGAGGAGCAGACGGTCAACGTCCGCCGGTTGGGGTCGCGCGACCAGGAATCGCTCGGCCTGGCCGAGGCGATCGCACAATTGAGCGAGGAAGCGATAACGCCGGATCGCAGGCGCAAACGCGCTGCCTGAATCCGCACATTCCCGATGGCTTGGCGGTGGAGCGATCCACCGCCATTTTCACATGGCTGTCACGCCAAAGCTGTAACGAGCCGCGATGCTCAAGCTGAAACTGCGGGAAAGACCGTTTCCCGAGCTTTCCTACGCCAACCCGCATCAGCCGGCGCTGACGCGCTGGTTCATCCATTCCGTCGAGGGCCTGTCCGGCCGCGACCGTTTTGCCGCGCTCTATGATTTCTGGCGGCGCCAGGTGGCGCCGAGCGGCGAGCGCGTGTTCAGCCGCATGCTGGAGCTCATTGACGTCAAGGTCCGGAACGCCGCTCCATGGCCGCCGGCGATGCTGCCCGACACGCCGCTGGTGATCGTCGCCAACCATCCGTTCGGCATCGGCGACGGTATCGCCGTGCTTTCGCTGGCCGAGCAGCTCGGACGGCCGTTCCGCGTCATGATCCACAAGGACCTGCTCAAGATCCGCGAGATGGAACCCTACTCGCTGCCGATCGACTTCTCCGAAACCAAGGAAGCGGTGAAGAACAACATGGCGGTGCGCCATGAGGCGGTGCGGCTGTTGAAGGAAGGTGTCACGATCATCGTCTTCCCGGCCGGCGGCGTCGCCACCGCGCCGAAAGGATTTGGCCTGGCGCGCGACCTGCCTTGGAAGATATTTCCGGCCCGGCTGATCCAGGACGCCAGGGCTTCCGTCATCCCGATGCATTTTTCCGGCCAGAACGGACGGCTGTTCCATCTGGTCAGCGGTCCAATGAACATGGC
>NZ_RZSG01000163.1:0-9775 GCF_003997725.1 Mesorhizobium sp. M4A.F.Ca.ET.050.02.1.1 | reverse complement strand
AGTCGGATGATGGTTCCATGACCGGCAAAATATTTTTCAGTTGGCGGCGGACCGCCTTGCCGCCAGCCAGTCGCGCCCGGCATGGGCGAACACCGCGCAAAGCACGATCGCGCCGCCGATGATACTGGCTACCGGTGGGATCTCGCCCAGGAACAGGAAGGCGAACAGGATCGCGAACGGCACTTCGGCGGAGCCGAGCAGGCCGGATTCGGGTGCCGGGATCAGCCGCGAACCCTCCGTCCAGAGAATCGAGGCCAGCGCGAAGGATCCGCCGAAGGCGGCAAGCAGTAGCGCATCCCGTGCAGAAACCGCCAGCGGATCGGTGACGAACCAGCCGAAAACGAACAGAAGGAAGGCCGAGACCGCGCCCGCCCACACCACCGGCGTGTCGCGGAAGGCGCGCACCATGATCATGTAGAGTGCGCTGCCGGTGGTCATCAGCAGCGCCAGCCCATCACCGAAAAGATGACCGGTGCCGAAGCCCGCCCACACCATGACGCCGACGCCGCAGAGCGACACCGCGGCGGCGAGCATCGTCTGCAGCCGGACCTTTTCGCGCACCAGCAGGAAGGCGAATAACGCGGCGATGAAGGGCGAGGTCGCGTAGATGACCGCGACATTGGCGACATAGGTGAACTTGAAGGCCGCGATGAAGGCGATGCTGGCCGCGGCGCCCTCGATGGCCAGCAGCCAGCCGCGCCAGCCGAGCCGCAGGCTTTCGCGCCCGCCGGAGCGCCTGCGCCGCCACAGCACATAGAGCGCGATCAGAATCGAGCCGACGAAACCGCGCCAGCAGGTGATGGTCAGCGGATCGGCATGGATCGATTTTGTCAGCACGCCGGTGAGGCCGAATACGACGGCGGAGGCCGACACCAGAGCGATGCCCACGGTGCGTTGGGCGGCGGCCTTGGCCGCGCCATCGGGCAATGTGTCAGTCATGTCGAGGGAATCGGTCATGCCCCAGTCTACGCCCCCCTGCTGACATGGTTCCGTCAGTTGTTGTCCTAAAGCCGTTTGCGGAAATGCTCAGCCGCCGCCCGCCGGTCGCCGCGCGGGCGGCGAGGATCGTGATCGACCGGAAGAACATGATCTGCCAAACGCTGACGCCGGCGACCAGCAGCTTGATCGCGGCGTCCTGCGCCGAAAACAGGAAATAGGCGCCGCCCGTCAAGAGGATGGCGGCCAGCACCCTTTCGCGGCTTTCGAGAATGGCGACATCGGCCATGCGGCACCGGCCTGCGGACGTTGCTTGCTTGGAACTGAGCGCTTGCTTGGAACTGAGCCAACCCCTGGCCCAACAGGACCAGCCTATACGGGCGATGGCCAGCGCGGCGCTACGCCAGCTCCGGCCTTGCGTTGGGGCACAGGCTGGCGGCCGCAGCTCGCATGGACAAATGCCACCTGCCGGGGCCGCGCAAGCCCATGTCCGGCGCCTTGCAATGCTGGACGGCCACAGCCCAATCAGGTAATTTTGAGGCTTGCGGATTGATCGGCGTGGCTCGCTCGGGCAGCGGACTAAGGAGAGGGGGCGCCAATGCGTGCGCTGCATAAGTCCGGGAATTCCGATGACTGATGTGATCGATCGACTGGTGAGGGCGATGAACGCGCACCAGCTCGACGCTGTCACCGCACTCATCCACGAGAACTACCGCAGCGTACAGCCGGCCCATCCGGGCAGAGCCTTTGTCGGGCGCGACCAGATGCGCGCCAACTGGGAGGCCATGTTCGCGGGCATCCCTGACTTCCACGCGACGGTCACGCGCTCGGTCCAGGACGGTGACACGACCTGGACGGAATGGCATTGGTCCGGCACTCGCCGCGACGGGCAGCCCTTGCGCGGGGTCACGCTGTTCGAGATCGTCGACGGTCGGATTGCGGCCGGGCGACTGTATCTGGAGGACGTCGAGCGGCAGGTTGTCGGCATCGAAGACGCGGTCGAAGCCCTCTCCGGGCGCCGTCCGCCAGCTGCTGGCACCGGTTCGTGACCTCACGACCGCCCTGAAGGGCACGCTCCGCCGCTAAACCGGCCTGTCGCGATGATGCCTCGCGCTCCGCCGATCAGGACACGACCCTATTGCGTTGCCTGGTAGAGCTCCGCCGCCGCCTCCTTCAGCGCGCGCCTGCCGTCCGGCCTGAAATACATCATGTGCCCGCCCTCCACGACATCGACGCGGATGGGCCTGGCATCGGCGAGCGGTGGGACCTGGTTCACCAGGTAGCGTGAGGCGAGATAGGGCGTGACGAGGTCGGTGTAGCCGTTGACGATGACGACGCCGAGGGCTGGGTTCAGCGAACGGGCCCGCTGCAGATCGTCCATCACGCCGGCATAACCTTGCCGCGAGGTGCCGTAGTCCCAATTGTGGGTGACGTCGCCGTTGAGCAGGCGGTAGCTGATATCGGTGTGGAAATTGAGCTCGTCGCTGATATAGCCGACAAAGGCCGAGGTGAGCGCCGGCACGCTGCGGTCGAGCACCGGATCGGGACCGGCGATGCGGGCGCTCTCGGGCGCGATGTCGGCGGTGCCGATTGTAGCGTCATAGGGGCTCAGCACCTTGCGTTTGGCGCGGGCGAATTCCCTTGCGAACAGCGATGTCGGGATGCGGGCGAAATTCCGCTTGACGAGGTCGAGCGGCAGGCCGGTGATGTCGGACACGCGCTGGCTCGCCAGCCGTCCGCCTTGCTCCAGCCCGCCGGCCAAGGCGGTCAGGTAGTCGCCCATGGCATAATGTTCGACCTCGGCGAGCTTTTCCCGCAACGCATCGCCGCTGACGCCTTCGCTGCGCAGGCGCACCGCCGCCAGCGATGGCAGTTCCAGCGCCCAGTGCAGCGGCTCGAATTCGTCTGGCTGCACCAGCATGAATTCCAGCGCCGGCGAGATCAGCACGATGCCGCTGGGGCTGATGCCGACATCTTCCTGCAGCGTCCTCGCCAGCAGAGCCGCGCGGAAGCCGCCATAGCTTTCGCCGGCGAGGAAGAGCGGCGAAGCAGTGCGGCAGTTCTGCGCCAGATAGAGCCGGATGAAGGCGCCGATCGAACTGGCATCCTGATTGACGCCCCAGAAATCGTGCGTGTCCTGGCCGGGCGCCTCGCGGCTGTAGCCGGTGCCGACCGGATCGACGAAGACGAGGTCGCTCATGTCGAGCCAGCTGTCCGGATTGTCGATCAGTTTTTGCGGCGAGGGCAGGAATTCCCCGTCGGCTCCGGTGGCGATGATGCGCGGGCCGAGCGCGCCGAGATGCAGATAGGCGGAGGCCGCGCCGGGGCCGCCATTGAAGACGAAGGTGATCGGGCGGTGGGGTTCCTTCGCCGCATTCGCTGGCGGCGGCAGCGTATAGGCGACGTAGAAAATCTCGGCCGTGACATCGCCCCTGCCGGAAAGCAGCGACAGCGTGCCGGCCTTGGCCTGATAGTCGAGCTTGCGTCCGGCGATGGTGATCGAATGGTTCGTCGTCTGCGGCTGCGGCAAGAGCGACAGCACGCCGCCCGCTGGCGCCGGCGGCTCGGTGGTCCCGGCAAGGACCGGCTGGGCGAAGGCGGCAAGAGCCAGCAGGGGGACGAGTTTCAGCTTGAACCGCATAATGCCTCCGCGGGAACGACTTCCGCATAGGTATGGTCGAGAGGGTCGAAGTCAAAGGGGCGTCTCAAGACTTGGGTTCCTCGCCCTCGCCAAGGGCGGCGGAGAGGTGGCCGCGAAGCGGACGGAGAGGGGGCTTCGTAGGGCGCTCCCCTTTCCGTCTCGGCTTCGCCGAGCCACCTCCCCCCATTTCAGGGGGTGAGGAACCCAAGCCGGAATAATGTGCTATCAACCACCAAAGTATCGAAAGGAGCGCAAATGGACGCCACCGCACTCAAGGCCATGCAGGCGCCTCTGAAGGAAGCCTATCGCGAGGACGCCTCGAGCGCTCTGATCACGCTTCGCGCCAGGGGCTCGATCGACGACCAGTCGATCGCTTGCAAGGTGGAGACGGGCAGGGCGCTGGCCATCGCCGGGCTGCACCCCGCGACCGGCGGGACCGGGCTCGAGCTCTGCTCGGGCGACATGCTGCTCGAGGCGCTGGTGGCCTGCGCCGGCGTGACGCTGAAGGCGGTGGCGACGGCTCTGGAGTTCAAGCTCGGCGCTGCCACGGTGCAGGCGGAGGGCGATCTCGATTTTCGCGGCACGCTGGGGGTTGCCAGGGAGGCGCCGGTCGGCTTTCGCGCCATCCGGCTCAGTTTCGACCTCGACACCGACGAGCCGCAGGAACGCATCGATTCGCTGCTCAAGCTCACCGAACGCTATTGCGTGGTGTTCCAGACCATCAGCAACAAGCCTGAGCTGACAGTCAGCGTGAAACGCTGAAGCTACTGCGCCGAGGGCTCTTCGGCATCCCCTTCGTCGGTGAAGGGCGAGGCGCTCGGCACGCACTGCACCGCCCAGCCCTGGGGGGTCGGCTGCTTCTGGTATTCGGTGATGGCGTTGGTGCATTGTTCGCGGGTGTCGAAGGTGCTGGGCAGGACCACCATGCCGCCCTGCGGGCCGGCGATCACCAGATACCAGACCAATGCTACGCTGGGAGCAGCCATGGGAATTCCTCACTGTGCTGGTGTGGGAGAGTCGGCCGATCCTAGCAACTCCGGGCGAGCGGTGAAAGCTCGCCCGGCGCGCGGTGCTTGCGCGCGACATCACAGCCGCGTGATGTCAATCCCGCTCTTCAGGCGTCATTCGACGGCGAAGCAATAGAACAGGCCGTCGCCGCCAGTGCCCTGCAGCGCCTCCTGGCTGCAGCCGCCACGCGAGGTATGCGAGGAATTCCACGACTTGGCCGCTGCCGAATCGTCGAGCCCGGTGCGGTCGTGGTGGCCCATCATGGCTGCGCCGTCGGCGCCGCTCATCGTCCAGTCGCCGCAGGTCTGGTCGGCGATCTTGGTGCCGTCGGGCTTCGAGCCGGTCAGCACGTCATGCCGGTTCGGCTTGTCGCCGCGGCCGTTGACCACCTCGCCCTTCTCGTTGAGCGCCGTCTGCTTGGAGATGGCGTTGGCGTCGCCGTGCAGCGAGGCGACATCGTCGGCGATCTTCTCACCCTTGGCGTTGAACCAGGGGCCCTTGCCGATGCGGTCGCGCGCATCCTCGGCACCGGTCGACAGATAGGCATGCCAGGTCTTGCCCTTGACGCCGGCGGCTTCGGCCAGAGAGGCGCAATGGGCGTCGGCGCCCTTCAGCCCGCCGAGATCGGCGCCCTTGCCGGAACCGACACTGGTGACGAAGAAGCTCATCTTCGCGTCTTGCGAAAGGGCGGCGCCCGCCGTGACGGCAAGGGCGGCGGCAGTCGCGGTGGCGGCAACAAGAATGAGTTTGCGCATGGCGGTCCTCCGGTTTCGAATGTTCTACATTCGAAGAACGTAGCCGGAGGCGCATTTAATCCCTGACGCCGGTCCCCCAAAAATGCAGCGGTTTGGGAAACGACAAGCAGATAAGCGCCGAAGCTCTATTCCGGTTGCCGGTAGGCGACGAAGCGGTCGTGCTTGGCCTGGAAGATCAGTCCGGTTTCCTTCAGCTCCGGACTTGCCAGCGGCAGGATGCGCCTGGCGATCTCGGACGGATGCGGCAGCGTCTCCGGATCCTCGCCGGGGACGGCCTGCGCGCGCATGGCGGTGCGGGTGGCGCCGGGGTCGGCGGCGTTGACCCGCAGCGGCAGGCTCTGCGTCTCGTGCGCCCAGGAGCGCATCATCGTCTCGACCGCCGCCTTGGAAGCTGCGTAGGGCGCCCAGAAGGCGCGCGCCGAATGCGCCGCGTTGGAGGACATGATGATGGCGCGGCCGGCATCGGAGAGGCGGAGCAGCGGATCGACCGAGCGGATCAGCCGCCAGGTCGAGGTGACGTTGATCGTAATCACCTTTTCGAAGGTCTTGGCCTCGACATGGCCGATCGGCGAGATGACACCGAGCACGGCGGCATTGGCCACCAGTATGTCGAGTTTGCCCCAGCGCTCGTGGATGGCGCCGCCGAGCCGGTCGATGCCGGCCATGTCGGCAAGGTCGAGCGGCACCAGCGTGGCCTCGCCCTTGCCGGTCCTGTCATGCTCGGCCTTGATCTGGTCGTCGAGCTCCTCGAGCCCGCCGACGGTGCGGGCCACCGCGATCACATGCGCGCCGGCGGCGGCCAATTCCTTGGCCATGAAATAGCCGATGCCGCGCGAGGCGCCGGTGACGACCGCCAGGCGGCCGGAGAGGTCGAGGGTCATGCGAGAGCTTCCGTGAGGTGATCCGGCCTATGCGCCGCTCGTCGCCAGCAGCGACAGAGTGCGCACATTGTCGTGGCCTTCGAAGTCGAGCAGGCGGGTCGGGTATTGGCCGGTGAAGCAGGCGTCGCAGAATTGCGGCTGGTCGTTGTCGCGGCGCGCCTCGCCGACGGCGCGGTAGAGCCCGTCGATTGACAGGAAGCCGAGCGAATCGACGCGGATGAATTCGGCCATCTCTTCGACCGACATGCGCGAGGCGAGCAGCTTCGACTTCTCTGGCGTGTCGACGCCGTAGAAGCACGACGCGCTGGTCGGCGGCGAGGCGATGCGCATATGCACCTCCCTGGCGCCGGCGTCGCGCACCATCTGCACGATCTTCTGGCTGGTGGTGCCGCGCACGATCGAATCGTCGACCAGCACCACGCGCTTGCCCTCGATCATGCGCCGGTTGGCGTTGTGCTTGAGCTTGACGCCCATGTGGCGGATCGAATCGCCGGGCTGGATGAAGGTGCGGCCGACGTAGCGGTTGCGGATGATGCCAAGCGCGAAGGGAATGCCGGCGGCCTGGGAAAAGCCGATCGCCGCCGGCGTGCCGGAATCCGGCACCGGCACGACGATGTCGGCCTCGACCGGGTTTTCCTGCGCCAGTTCGGCCCCGATGCGCTTGCGCACCTCGTAGACGTTGCGGCCCTCGACCGAAGAATCCGGCCGCGCGAAATAGACATATTCGAAGATGCAGAAGCGGGTCTTCTGCGGCTCGAACGGGAACAGACTCTCGATGCCCTTGGAGGTGATGACCACCATCTCGCCGGGCTTGATGTCGCGCACGAAGCGGGCGCCGATGATGTCGAGCGCGCAGGTCTCGGAAGCGAGGATCCAGGCGCCGTCGAGGTCGCCCAGCACCAGCGGCCTGATGCCCAGCGGATCGCGGCAGCCGATCATCTTCTTGGCCGTCATGGCTACCAGCGAGAAGGCGCCCTCGACCTGGCGCACCGCGTCGATGAAGCGCGAGTTCAGGTCGCGCTCCTTGCTGGTGGCGACCAGATGCAGCAGCGTTTCGGTGTCGGAGGTCGAGGAAAAGATCGAGCCCTGCTTCTGCAGCGCGCGCTGCACCGTCAGCGCATTGGTGAGGTTGCCGTTGTGGGCGACGGCGAGACCGCCCTCGGAGAGTTCGGCGAAGAAGGGCTGGATGTTGCGCAGGCCGGCGCCGCCGGTGGTGGCGTAGCGCGTATGGCCGATGGCGCGGTTGCCTTGCAGGCTGTCGATGACGCGCTGCTTGGTGAAGGTGTCGCCGATCAGGCCGACATGGCGTTCGACATGGAACTGGCTGCCGTCATAGGAAACGATGCCGGCGGCTTCCTGGCCGCGATGCTGGAGGGCGTGCAGGCCCAGCGTGACGATTGCCGCCGCGTCCTGCCGGCCGAAAATGCCGAACACGCCGCATTCGTCGTGGAAATGGTCGTCGGCCTCGGCGGATAGCACGTCGCCTGCGTCTGCCATCGAAACTGCCATGAGGGGCTCAAGCTCCGCTAAAATCGCCATATAAGGCGATCGCTCGTCGAAAGCAACGCATGCCTTGCGGCGTTCACACCAACGTCAATCCCCGCGGAAGCGCCCGCCTTGCCGCGGGCGCTCGTCTTGGCGGCGATCAGTTTGCCGGCGCCGGAGTGGCGGGAGCCGGCGCCGGCGCGTTGTCGGCAGGGGCTTCGCCTTCATTGTCATCGACCGGCGCATCGGCGTCATCGCCGTTTGCCGGCGGTTCGGCCGCCGGCTGGTCGGTCGTCGCGCCGGGCGCCGCCGGAGTTTCAGCCGCGGGCTCGCCCTTGTGGGTGTATTTGTTGACGAGCTCTTCCGTGTTCTCCGGCAGCAGGCTTTCGAGCTTCGCGCCGATCGTCTCCAGCAGCGGCCGCGACTTGGCGTTGGCGACCCAGCCCGGCGCCTTGGCCCCGGCCAGCCAGTTGAAGAACAGCAGCGCCACCGCGACCACCAGGATGCCGCGCGCCGCGCCATAGAGGAAGCCGAGCGTGCGGTCGAGCGCGCCGATCCGGGAATCGATGATCCAGTCGGCGAGCTTCATGGTGATGACCGAGACGACGATCAGCGCGATGACGAAGACGATGCCGGCGGCCGCCGCCATGGCGATCTTGTCGTTGTCGACATAGGGCTGAACGTAAGGCAGCACCGGCTTGTAGAAGAAGAAGGCCGCCACCGCCGCCGCCACCCAGGAGACGATGGAGAGTACCTCGCGCGAGAAGCCGCGCACCATGGCGAGCATCGCCGAGACCAGGGTGAAGCCGACGAGAATTCCGTCAAGCAGCGTAATCGGCATGTCCTTCGCCCCACTCCATGTCTCTACCGCTCGACGAGCCGCGTCATTCTTGCTCCTCGGCGCGGCTGCGCCGTGAGCCGGCTATGCGCGCGACGAGGTCGGCAAGCTCGGTGGGCTGGAAAGCGCCGGCCCCGATCCCCCCAGCGCCATTGCCACCGACAAGGTCCTCGCTGCCCAAGGGCAGTACCGCGCTACCGAAACCCAGCTTTTCGGCCTCTTTGAGGCGCTGCTGCGCATGCGCAACCGGCCTCACCGCACCCGACAGGCTGATTTCGCCGAAATAGACGCAATCGGCAGGAAGGGCAAGACCGGTGAGCGACGAAACCAGCGCGGCGGCGACCGCCAGATCGGCAGCCGGCTCGCTGATCCGGTAGCCGCCGGCAACGTTGAGGTAGACGTCATGCTGGCCGAAGCGCACACCGCAATGGGCCTCCAGCACCGCGAGCACCATCGACAGCCGCGCGCCGTCCCAGCCGACGACAGCGCGGCGTGGCGTGCCGAGCGAGGAGGGCGCCACCAGCGCCTGGATCTCGACCAGCACCGGACGCGTGCCCTCCATGCCGGCGAAAACGGCCGCTCCTGGCGACTTCGCGTGGCGCTCGCCGAGAAAAAGCTCGGACGGGTTGGCGACTTCGCGCAGGCCCTTGTCCGACATCTCGAACACGCCGATCTCGTCGGTCGGCCCGAAGCGGTTCTTCACCGTGCGCAGGATGCGGTAGTGGTGGCCGCCTTCGCCCTCGAAATAGAGCACGCCGTCGACCATGTGCTCGACGACGCGCGGACCGGCGATCTGGCCTTCCTTGGTGACATGACCGACGAGCACGATCGCCGCACCCGTAGATTTGGCATAGCGGATCATCGCCTGGGCGGCGGCGCGCACCTGGGTGACGGTGCCGGGCGCCGAATCGGCAAGGTCGGTCCACAGCGTCTGGATCGAATCGAGGATCACCAGGTCCGGCCGCTTGCCGTCAGCGATGGTTGCGAGGATGTCCTCGACATTGGTCTCGGCGGCGAGTTCGACCGGCGTCGAGGCGACACCGAGGCGCTGCGCGCGCAGCCTGATCTGCGCGACGGCTTCCTCGCCGGAGACATAGACGATGCGGTGGCCTCTTGAGGCGAGCGCGGCGGCCGCTTGCGTGAGCAGCGTCGACTTGCCGATGCCGGGATCGCCGCCGAGACCAATGTCGAGGACATCCTCGCAACCATCGCTGACGGCAAGCGGCCGGAC
>NZ_RZSG01000162.1:0-9783 GCF_003997725.1 Mesorhizobium sp. M4A.F.Ca.ET.050.02.1.1 | reverse complement strand
TTTCCCGGCATCTGCGGAGCGTCATGCGCGTTGGCGGCATCCGGCCGAAATAACGTCTGTATGTCCGGACGTGAGCTCTTACGGAATCGATTCTGTAATTCTGTGATTCAATCCGGACATGCAGATCGGCTACGCGCACGTTTCGACGGCCAGAACTTGGACCTGCAATGCTCTGATGCTCTGATGCGCGCCGGCTGCGAGTAGATCTTCGAGGAGACGCAATCCGGCCGGACCGGCAACAAGCGTCCCGCGCTCGAGGTCGACAGCTTGGGATCATCCAGACCGCTCATGACCTGCAGCAACGCGGTCCCTACCCGGCTTAGTGCAGGAGATAACTCTCTGCCCGGGATCCTGGAGGGACAGGCATAGATACTTCAACTCGGTGTAGTCCTCGAGGCCGTACTCGAACCTTCGCGGCCGATGCCGGACTGCTTGATGCCACCGAACGGCGCAACCTCGGTGGAGATGAGCCCCGTGTTGATGACGACCATGCCCTATTCCAGCGCCTCGGAGACACGGAAGATCCGGGATGCATCGCGGGTGTAGATGTAGGACGCGAGACCGAACTCGGTAGCGTTTGCGCGCTTGATGACCTCTTCTTCCGTATCAAATCGGAAGAGAGGCGCGACCGGCCCAAATGTCTCTTCGCGCGCGACCTTCATCTCCTGCGTTACATCGGTCAGGAT
Organism: Mesorhizobium sp. M4A.F.Ca.ET.050.02.1.1; assembly: GCF_003997725.1. NCBI lineage: Bacteria > Pseudomonadati > Pseudomonadota > Alphaproteobacteria > Hyphomicrobiales > Phyllobacteriaceae > Mesorhizobium > Mesorhizobium sp. M4A.F.Ca.ET.050.02.1.1. The sequence continues at coordinate 9,097 of NZ_RZSG01000162.1, read as the reverse complement.
CGTCGGCGTGAAGAACAGCCCACCTCTTTCGTGCGGTTCGCCGCCGGCGACGACTTGAGCACCCATTGCACATGCGTCGGCAATGTGCTCCTTCACTTGGCGGCGGCCTTCTCCTCGATGAGCGGTCCGATCGCCACGCCTTTCTCGAAGCCGTCGCCGACCTTGAGGCTCCTGACGCGCTTCGTCAACGCCGCCGCGGCGGCATCATTGATCCCGGACTGCACGTAGAGGCGGTTGGCGCACACACAGGTCTGCCCGGCATTGCGGAGTTTCGACAGGATCGCGCCTTCGACGGCAGCATCCAGGTCCGCGTCGTTGAAGACGATGAAAGGGGCGTTGCCGCCGAGTTCGAGGCCAAGGTTCTTGATCCGGCCGGAAGCCTGCCGCATCAGCGTGCGGCCAACCTGCATAGAGCCTGTGAACGTGATCTTGCGAACCTTGGTGTTCTCGCAGAACGCCTTGCCCACCATGACCGCGTCCTTCGAAGTGATCACCGAGAACAGTCCGCCCGGCAGTCCCGCGCGCTCGGCGAGCAGCGCCAGTGCCAGCGCCGAGAGCGGTGTCTGGGCGGCGGGCTTGGAGACGATGGCGCAGCCGCAGCAAGCGCTGGCGCCACCTTCCTCGCTAGCATCTCATCCGGGGAGTTCCACGGGGTGATCGCACCGACCACGCCGACCGGCTGGCGTATTACCATAATGCGCTTGTCGTCCTGATGTCCGGGAATGACGTCGCCGTAGGACGCTTGCTTCCTCGGCGAACCACTCGACGTAGGACGCGCCGTACAGGATCTCGCTGCGCGCTTCGGCGAACGGTTTGCCCATCTCGGCGGTGAGGACGGCCGCGAGATCGTTGGCATTCGCGACCATGAGGTCATGGAGGGCGCGCAGGACCCCAGCTCTCTCCTTGCCTGTGCGTCGGGTCCATTCCCGTTACGCGCGGTGCGCGGGGTCGATGGCCTGCTCCACCGTATCCCTTCCGACATCGGGGACCGACGAAACGACCGCGCCGGTCGAGGGGATTGGTCATGTCAAAGCGACGTCCGCCCGAAATCCATTCGCCGGCGACATAGGCGCGTTCGATCAGAAGAGAAGGAACGGCCAGTCCCTCCGGCATCATGGTAAGTACACCCATACCCAGAGCTCCACTTTCAAGTCTTGTAAGTATTCAGCCGCCAGGCGGATCAGATCATGAATGAGCCGCCGTTAACGTCGAGCGTGACACCCGTGAGGAAGGCAGCGTCTTCAGATGCCAGGTAGGCGACCGCAGCGGCGATGTCGTCACCGGTGCCCAGTCGGCCGACAGGAATGCTGGCGACGTAGGCCTGGTTAAGTTCGGCACCAGCCGCGGCAGCCATCGGAGTTTCGATGCGACCCGGCGCAATGGAATTCACCGTGATGTTCGCTGAGCCGACTTCAACCGCAAGGGTGCGGGCAAGGGCCATCATGCCGGCCTTTGACGCGGCATAGTGTGCTCCTGCAATCTCGGTTTTCGTTCGGCCGGCCACCGATGCGATGTTGATGATCCGGCCCCATTTCGCCGCCCGCATGTGGGGAAGACAAGCCCGGCAGCAGAGGAAGGCGCCTGTCAGATTTACTTCGAGAACCTGACGCCACTCCACGGCGAGCATCTCCTCAACCGTTGCCTTCCGTCCGCCGTGTTTCGGAGAGATTCCCGCGTTGTTGACCAGGATGTCGACCCGCCCGAATCGAGCCGATGTAGCCTGGACCATTCGCGTGACATCAGCGTCTGTGGACACATCAACGCGCACCGCCAAGGCCCGCCCAGTACAGTCCGAAGACAGGGTCGAAATGCTGGCGTTCAGGTCACTCTCGGAGAGGTCCGCCAGCACAACATTGGCGCCGGCGTTGAGAAACCGGGTGGCGATCGAAAGTCCGATGCCCCGCGCGGCGCCTGTCACCAGAGCCACCTTGCCGGCGAATGCGGTCGCGTGCGAAACCTGGTCCACGACCTACTTCTCCTACACTGTGGCGACGGGTGTCAGCGGCAAGCCGAACGAGCCGGGCAGGCGCAGAGGCGGAGCGGTAAGGAAAAACCGGCTAAGGTTATGATCTCTTAGCCACGCAGCCAAGTCCGATAGATACCAGAGCTCGTCAAGGCCAAGCTTGAATAGACAATGCTGGTGCAGCGGCAGGCCGGCGCAGTGGTCGCAGCCGTCCGGTACGCGATTCGGATACGCCTCCACCGCGAAGTTGTCGGCAACCAGCGCGGCGATACCGCAGTCGTCGATCCACCGGAGCAGCCTGTCGTCCCGCCCCTCTAGTACGGCGCAGGCATTGTGCAGAACACGCGGATCCGGGCTGCCGTCCATGTCGACAACAAGTTTGGCGAATCCGGTGTGAACGCACAGTATGTCGCCCGCCTCGACTTTAACGGACTGAGTCTGCATAGCACGCACTAGGGCATCGTAGCCGACCAGGGTTCGGTCCCGTCCATAGATCCTGCCTAGGTCAAGCAGCACGCCCCAACCTTGGACGCAGGTCTCGGCGAACTTGTCGATGCCTAATCGGCGCGCGCGAGCTCCGCCTTCGGCATCGGGTCCAAGAACATCCGTGCCGCCCCTGAAGCCATTATAATAGACGATCTCAGCGGTGCCGTCATCGTCGGTGTTGAAATGCTGCCCGATGTGGCTAAGGGCGTCCCACTGCGTCGAATATTGTGTGAATAGTGTCACGCTGTCATCGCAGGACGCGTCAATGTAATGAGTGTTCTCCAGATATAGGGGATAGTTCACCGCCGGCAGTCCCTGCTTGCGTATCGCCACATGACGACGCGGCGGCTTGCGGTTCGGATTGAGCGCAGTCCCGCCGGGGAGATCCAGTGGCAAGCTGAGGCAGAAAGCCCGGCCGGTCCTGATCTCGGCGGCCGCTTTCAGTCGGATGTCATCCGTGATCAGGTTGAGGCGCCCGACTTCGTCGTCGGCGCCGAACAGGCCCCGGTTTGCGCCTTCCGGCTTATTGTTCCATCGGTTGCCCACGTAACGCCATTCCGCTCAGTGATCCAGGGTCCCGGCAAACAGCGAAATCGGAGGATGCGCATCGGGATCCGTCATCACCTCGATGAGTGTCGGCCGCTCGGCGACGAGGGCTCGCTTGAGGACCTCCGGCAGAGCCGCAGCGTCCTCGACTCTTATCCCTTCGCAGCCACAGGCGCGCGCAATCGCCGCGTGATCAACCGCTGCAAAATGGCAGGCTGTGGTATAGGCCCCAAACTTCACGGTTTCTGCGTCCTTCTGGAAGCCGAGGATGCCGTTGTTCAGGACGACGACCGTCACCGGAATTCCCATGCGGACCATCGTCTCCAATTCGGCCCAGGAATGGGCAAAGCCGCCGTCCCCGACAAGCGCCACAACAGGTGCCGAAGGCCGCGCGACTTTTGCTCCAATGGCGAGCGGAAGGCCCCATCCGAGCCCGGCGAGCCCACGGGGTGTGAGGAAGCGCGTCCCTTCCCGTGGCGCTCGCAGATGACCGACGACCCACATCGATGAGTAGCTTGCATCAGCAGTGATGATCATCTCTGGCTGGAGCAGATTCTGCAGTTCCGCCATCACGCGTTCTGGCCTGATCCCTGCGGTTGCCTGCTTTAGAAGGGGTGCCCTGACCGTCTCGAACTGGCGCCAGGCATCGGCAATCCGCTCGGCCAGACCGGGGCGCGCCTGTGACCTTGCCTTGAGATCTTGGGTCTTGAGGGCCTGCGTGAGTGCTTTGAGGGTTTCTGCTGCATCCCCGACGAGGCGGACTGCCTCGTAGTTGCGCCCGATCTCCTGCGGGTCAAGGTCGATCTGGATGATCCTTGTACCCGGACGAATGAGGCGCCAGCTGTCGGTGCCGTTCTGGTTGTTTCGTGTTCCAACTTGCAGGATCAGGTCGGCATCCTCGACCAAGCTCCGCGTGAAGCGGCCAAGCGATGTTGGCCCTACGAGGGATCCGAGCACGCCGAATGAAAGGGGGTGGAATTCATTGACGGCACCCTTCCCCATGTTCGTCGTGAATACAGGGAGCGAGGCAAATTCCTGAAGGTTCGCCAGAGCCGATGGCGCGCCGGTGGAAAGGGCGCCCCCACCCGCCATGACCACCGGGCAATGGGCTTTCGCGATTAGGAAAGCCGCTTCGGCAATGCTGGCATCCGACGGCCGGGTCCGGTCGAGGGGCCAGGCGCTGAGGCATGCCTCGCGCTTGTGGGCGCTGGGCTGGGCTGTCTCGCGGAGCAGGTCAGCCGGCAGTAAAAGGACGGCAGGCCCCGGCCGGCCACTCGCCGCAGCCACGAACGCGGCGTCCACGTAGTCGTCAACCCGATCCGCGGTGCCAATACGGCGCGTCCACTTGGCGCAGGATGCGAAAAGCGCCAGGTGATCGAGTTCCTGAAAGGCATTCTTATCCACCTGCAGTCGCTCTACCTCCTGAATGAGAGCCACCACGGGGATGCTGGCCTTCAGGGCCTCGGCCAGCGGTGCAACGAGCAGTGCCGCTGCTGGACCGTTCTGGGCGGTGACCACCGCGACCTGTCCCGAGGCCCTCGCGAAACCATCGGCCATCGCACCACCCATATTCTCCTGGCGGTAGGCGATTTGACGGATTCCGATTTCCTCCGCAGCGAGGATCACGGCGGAAGGAAGGCTCTGACCGAATATGAACTTCACGCCGTGGCGCGACAACGCACGAGCGATTGTTACGGCAACGGTAGGTTCGATTTCTGTCATCGTGTTTCTTCCTATAGAGTTCTGAATGGTCAGGCGCAGAGTGACCGCGGCCCCAAGGCGCGTAACATGCCGTGCGGTTGACACGCTGGCACTGCCCGGGAGCCCTAACGAGTAGTGCGGATTCAGACCGCGGCGAGCATGCGGGCTGAGGCAGCTTGCATTCTGGATCTTGACCGCCACCAGATGAAGTACATGGCGACGAGCCAGAGCACGGGCAGAAGCATCAGCAGCGACGCCACCGCGGCGACGGTGGGGTCGATTTCATGCCGGATGTTTTCCCACATCTTTAAGGGAAGCGTGCGTATGGATAGACCGCTGACGAGCAAGGATATGACCACTTCGTCGAACGAATGGAGGAACGCAAAAACCGCCCCGCCGAGGATGCCTGGCCGGATCAAAGGCAGAGTCACCCTCATGAATGTCCGGAACGGCCCGGCCCGCATGCTCTTAGCGGCTTGCTCAAGACTAATGTCAAAGTTGGCCAGCGTTGCCGCGACGACAACTACGACATAGCTCATAGCGCCAATGCTGTGCGCCAAGACGATGCCTGTCTTCGATCCGACTAGGCCGAAGGATACCAGACCAAGGTAGGCTGCGATGCCGACCACGATCACCGGAAAGGTGATCGGTGCTAGGAGGACCAACGTGAGCACGTTGCGCAGCATTGGCGCGCTGCGACTGAGTCCATAGGCGGCCAGCGTGCCGAGTATGGTCGAGATTATGGTTACCGAGATTGCAATTTCGAAACTGCTCAGCGCGGCCCCGTTCCACGACGGATCGGCAAAAAACGAACGATACCATTGCACGGAAAAGCCGGATGGAGGGAATTCCAACTGCGTTCCGGCGCTAAAAGACACGATGATCACCACCACGCCCGGGAAGAGGAGAAAGAGTAGGGTGAATATGACTACCGTGATCCCTATGAACCTCCACACATGGGTGGCGTCGCCAGCGCGGTAAAGATGCATGTTCCAGCGACGCGCCCGCCGAAGCGTGCCGAGCTCAGTGAGATGTCGCACCAAGGCCCCCGCTGCGGGAAAACGGTTTCGCCGATCCGACGCAGCATTGCCTTTGGGGCCGGCCGGATTGAGTCTGAGGACGGCGAGCACCGTCATCGCGATCGCGAGGAGAATAAATGACGCTGCCCCTATCCGGCCGAGATTGAATGAGCTTTGCACCTCAGCCGCGATGAAAGTCGAGAGCATGGCATCGCGCAGGCCACCAAGGGCTGCGGGCGTGATGTAGAATCCGAGGCTCAGGATGAAGACGAGCAACGCACCACTGCGTAAGCCGGGCAGACTGAGCGGTAAGAACACGCGCCAGAAGGCCGAGAACGGACGCGCGCCCATGCTGCGCGCGGCTGCCACTTGCGACTTATCGATGCCGAGCATCACGCTCACTAGCGGCAGGATCATGATCGGCAACATGATGTGGACCATGCCGATATACATGGCCATACGGTTGTAAATCAGAGGCAGAGGACTGGTGATGACGCGCAGATCGAGCAGCAGGTTATTGATAAGGCCGCGGTCACCTAGGATCATGACCCAGGCGTAGGTTCGGGCCAGCGAACTCGTGAGATACGGGATCAGGACGAGGATGACCAAGACAGACCGGACCTGCTTCGAAGCAGCCGTGATCAGGTAGGCCGTCGGGTAGCCGATGATAGCGCAGATGACCGTGGCTACGATGCTTACCTCGATGGTCTGGATGAGGACGCGAACGTTCGCAGGATGCACGAAGAACGTCACGTAATTGACGAGGGAGAGCGCGGGGGCGTTGATGCTGTTTAAGAAGAGCTGGACGATCGGTATGGCAAAGACGAGTAGCAGGAGGCAGAGCGCCGGAAAGGTCAGCACAACAGAGGCCCGCGTAAGCTTTTGTAAAGTCAACATCTGCGAGTCCCCTGAGATCACGTCGTGACGAAGCGGATGTCCGATCTCAACCAGTCGAGCTGAATGGTGTCCCCGATCTGGAAGATCTGACGCCCCGCGGCGACGTGTTCGCGTATGACCACGTCGTTATCGCCGACAGCCACATGGTATCTTCGCAGCGGGCCGGCATAGATCATATCGGTCACGGTGCCGGCGACATGCTGGCGCTGATCGGCGTCGGCACTCTTCGTGGCGCCAGGGGCGGAGATCCGTATACGTTCCGGCCGGATCATCGCGACGGTGCCGTCCGGTTGCGGCGTATCCGACTCAACAGCGAATGACGGATCATCGAGGATGTTGGCGTCCCCAAGGAAATTCGCGACAAACCGGGAGACAGGACGGTCATATAGCGCCTCAGGCGTGTCAGTTTGCTCAATTCGTCCAGCGTTCATCACCACGATCCGATCGGAAAGCGTGAGCGCCTCCTCCTGGTCGTGTGTGACACACACCGTAGTGATTCCGAACTCTTTGTGAAGCCCCTTGATCTCACCCTGCATTTGCTCACGCAAGTTACGGTCTAGTGCTCCCAACGGCTCGTCTAGCAACAAGATTGGAGGGTCGGCTATGAGGGCCCGGGCGAGCGCCACGCGCTGCTGCTGCCCACCGCTGAGCTGTGATGGCATGCGGTCACCCAAGCCGTCCAAATGGACACGTGACAGGATGCGTTCGGCTCTCGCGGCCCGCTCAGCCGACCTGATGCCGCGCATCTCGAGCGGAAATTCAAGGTTGCGGCGAACGGTGAGGTGCGGGAAGAGCGCATAGCTTTGGAAGACGACGCCCTGATCGCGCCGATAGGAAGGTACCGAGGCGACGGACTTCCCAGCGATGCGGATATCACCTTCGGTAGGCGCCTCGAACCCCGCCAGCAGCATGAGTGTCGTCGTCTTGCCAGAACCGCTCGGACCAAGGATCGTGAGGAACTCGCCGCGCCCAACGGTCAACGACAGGCTCCTGACCGCAATGACCTGACCGTATAATTTGGTGACGTTCCGAAATTCGATTTGCTCGGAAAGAGCGAGTTTCTCCAATGGTCTATCCTTAGCTAGCGGATGCAGCGTTCTGACTGGTGCATTCATGTTCGTCACTCCAAGCCGAACGATGACGTGCTGGTTCGGTGCGGCACGTCATCGGTAAATGCCGTCGCAAAAGGCCGACAGGGGCTTAAAGCAGGATCCACTCGTTCCAGCGCTGGACCAGCTTTTCGGTGTTCGTGAGCCCGTCCGATCCCTTCTCGGCGTACCATTTCGAGTCGATTAGCACACTTGACCTCAGGTAGTCGGGGTGGCTGGCCAGCGAGCGCCCAATATCTTCCGGTAGAACCTTGAACGCGTTGAGGTTGCTCGGGCCGAACGGCATGAGTTGTGAAAATGCTGCCTGACGGTCGGCGCGCGCGGTAAATGCGACAAACTGTTGCGCAGCGTGCGCGTTAGGAGACCCCTTCACAATCTGCCAGTAGTCCCAAGTTATTTTCGCCTGGTTACGATTAATTTCAAGCGGTGCTCCCTGCTTGATCAACGTGCCGGCCCTACCATCATAGGCATTTACAAGATCTACTGCCTTGTCATGCATCATCTGCTGGATTTCGGACCCTGTTCCCCACCATTTGCGAATATCGGGCTTTATTCTGTCCAAACTTTTGAAAACACGATCTAGGTCCATAGGATATATATCCTTTGGATTTACGCCATCGGCGAGAAGGGCTTCCTCCCAAGGGCCTTCTGAACCATATTGGCCGCTGACAAGACTGCGGACACCCGGGAAACTGTTCACGTCCCAGAATTCCGCCCATGTGGTCGGCCGCAGCTTACCCGCTGGGAATTTTTCGGTATTGTAGACCATGACGAACGCATAAACTACGTTAGCTACGCCAAACGGCTGCTTTGCGAAGTCGGCGAGCCCGTCTAGGTCTTCATTCCTGTAAATAGAATAATCGATCGGCTCAAAAAGACCCTTTTGGGACAACTCGAACGAAGATCCCTGGTTAGCGGTGACAACATCGACGGTGACGTTATTCTGCGCAACCATCATCTCGATCGATGCCCGGTCGCCCTGATCGGTAATCGGGGTCATCTTAATGCCTGTTTCGGCTTCAAATGGTTTTACATAGGCCTCAATCATCGCCTTTCCGGTATCGCCACCGTAGACAAGGACGCGCAGTTCGCCAGGAGTCTGCGCCGATGCCTTGTTACTGGCAATGGAAGGAAGTGCGCCGGCAGCCAAGGCGGTTGATGCTGCCTGCAGGAAACGCCTGCGGTTAATGATAATAGAGAAGCTCATGGCCATTCCCCTTTTTTAATGTTGAGCATAATTGAATATGCAATTTTCGCCGACCCAGCGGACGGCCGCAATCGAGACTTCGCGAAGTGATCTACGTGGCGGTGCCGACGCGGTCCTGTCCTGCGCGTTTCACGGTCAACTGAAGCATCTCTCGCCGTTCAGCCCGGTT
>NZ_RZSG01000161.1:0-9807 GCF_003997725.1 Mesorhizobium sp. M4A.F.Ca.ET.050.02.1.1 | reverse complement strand
GTGCATGTGCTGCTCGCCGGTGCCTTCCTGCCGATCGCCGATTTCTTCATCGTCAACGTGGCGCTGCCGACGATCCAGGCCTCGCCCAAGGCGCCGGCGGCGCTCGATTTCGGCCACTGCTTGAGGGTTCGGCCTTCCTTGTTAGCCTGCGCCGGCCTTCCAGCATGTCGCGCATCGTGTCCAGCAGGGGTTATTCAAGGGAGTAATAAGGCCGCCCCTGACAATGAAATTAGACGGGCTTGCTATTTCCGGGAACAGTACGCGCACGAGATCGCGGCCCGGATGCAAGACTTCGGCAACGAGGAACTTGCGGAAGGGCTTCCTTCCATCCGCAGTGCCGCGCCAGAGCGCAGACAGAGGTTGGAAAATGGTCGCCCCCCGGCTAACGCTTGATCGCCTGTTCAACGACACCGACGCCCCTGTCCAGCCCGGGTCGAGCAATAGCGATGCCGTCAATCCCACCCGTCGCGCCTTTTTGGCTGGCGGCTGCCTTTGCCTTGCCTGCAGCTTTGCGGGGCCTGTGCTCGCTGATGCGCCCATGGCGAAAAGCCGGGCGCCCGGTTTCTATCGCCTGACGGTCGGCGACTTCGAGGTGACGGCGCTGTCCGACGGCACCAATATGCTGCCCGCCACGAAGTTGCTGCGAGGCGACCCGGCGCGGATCGAAGACGCTTTGAAGCGCGACTACCTCGGCGACGTCGTGGAGACCTCGCACAATTCCTTCCTCGTGAACACCGGAGCCAAGCTGGTCCTGATCGACGCCGGTGCGGGCTCGCTGCTGGGAGCAACTACGGGCCAGCTGGTGGGCAATCTGCGCGCGTCGGGGTATCGACCAGAGCAGGTAGACGAGCTTTACCTCACGCATCTGCACACGGATCATGTCGGTGGTCTTATGGCCGGCAACGATCGGGTCTTTCCCAATGCAATCGTGCGTGTCGACAAACGGGACACGGACTTCTGGCTTAGCGAGGCAAGCCTGCGCGCTGCTCCGGCAGAGGCGAGGCGGTTTTTTGAAGCCGCGGTCGCATCGATCACGCCCTATATGCGAGCCGGCAAGCTCGCCGTCTTCGAAGGCGACACCGACCTCGTGCCCGGCGTGCGCGCCCAGGCAGCCTACGGGCACACTCCCGGGCACACCATGTACGTGGTCGAGAGCGGGTGCGAGAAGGTCGTGCTGTGGGGCGACGTCGTGCATGTCGCTGCCGTGCAATTCAAAGATCCCTCCGTCACCATCGGGTACGATGGGGACGCTTCGGAGGCCGAAAACGTGCACAGGCTGGCTTTCGCGGATGCGGCAAAGAACGGCTACATCGTCGGCGGCGCGCACATATCGTTTCCCGGCCTGGGTCGCGTGCGCCACGACGCCGAGAATGTCTACACCTATGTGCCCTTGAACTACGGCTAGACGTTTGCCGGGAGCACAGTCGCGCGTAAGTCGTTCCGCTTCGCAAGGCAGGCTACACCTGCCCAGCGGAGGCTTCTTTTCCACTCGGCGGGACACCCAAGGGTGATCCGCAAACGTCTGCTACCAGTGCCCGAAACCATTGGTGGGCGGGGTGGGTGTGCAGTCGTCGTGCCAGATCAGCTTGTAGAGCAGTTTCTCCGTCTCGAACGGCAGGTCTCGCACCACCAACCGGGGCTCATCAGTGACGGCGCGCCAGGGCCCGCTGAAAAAGCCAAGCGGCACGCAGGTGAGAAGGTCACTGCGCGAGACGATCCTCAGCGCGTCGGAAAAATGATTGACCACGGCAGCGATCGTCCTTGTGCGCCCCGTCAGGCTGAGCCAGCCATCCACCAATCCCAGCCCCAGGCCTGATGGGGTCACCAGAACATGCGCCGCAGCGGTGAACTGGTCCAGGGTCAGGCCCTGGGCCAGATCGTGCCCGCTGCGCATGACGCAGACATAGCGATCCGTCCGCAGACTTTGCACATGCACTTCTCTCGGCAGCGAGGCAAACATGCCTACCGCGCAGTCGAGCGTGCCGCGATCGATTGCGTCCAGCGAGGCCTCATGGGTATGGATGGCGAAAGAAACGCGGGCGCGTGGGGACGCTGCCTGTAACCTCAGTGCGATCGCGCTGACCGCTTCCATCGCCAGACTGTCTGTGATCGCGATCCGGAAACTGGTCGCGCCCGATGCGGGATCGAAGTCGTCGGGCGCGAAGGAGGCACGGATTGCCGTAAGCGAACGATGAAGTTCAGGCCACATCGCGACCATGCGTGAAGTAGGTTCGACCCCGGACGCGGTCTTGAGAAAGAGCTGGTCCTTGGTCAGCTTGCGGGCGCGCCGCAGGGCATTGCTGACCGCAGGTTGACTCATCGCCAGGCTCGAGGCCGCGCGCGTTACATTTCTTTCCAGCATGATGGCTTCAAGGACTGCGATCAGGTTCAGATCGAGGCGCACGTTATTCACCTGGGAAATGATGCTCGTGTCTAAATCTAAATTGGACGCGCCGAACCGGACAGGCAATCCTGTTTCGAACGAGCAGCCGAACACATGCGAGTGAATACGTGAACCTCGCAGCCGGTGGTAAAAGCTCCGTACAAAACAGAGGACACGTCATGAATGATCTCGCTTTCGCGGACGTATTGCCGAAGCTCACCGGCAAGATCAGCGCCGAGCGCATCCGATTGATGCGAACGCCGCGGCCGTCGAAGGAATTGATCGACGGCTTCAAGCGGATCGGCGACGCCACGAGCGTCATTTCGGATATTATGGATGAGCTTGGCATCACCGGTGTCGTCGGCGCATCGACGCTGAAGCCGACCTTGCCCTCGGCTTCGATTGTCGGTCCGGCGCTCACGGTGCGCAACATCCTGCAGCGCGAGCATGTCTACGAGACGGCGAGAAACCACGTCAATCGCATGGCGGAGTTCGAAGCTCACAACCTGGCGCTGCCGGGCGACGTGATCGTCATAGACGGCGTCGCCGGCGTTTCCAACATGGGCGGGATTTCGGCCCAGACGGGAAAGAGGCAGGGGGAAGCCGGAGCAATCGTCTTCGGAGGGATTCGCGACCTCGGGCATTCGCGCCGGGTCGGATATCCGCTTTGGGCCACGGAGGTCACGCCGGCGACGGGCAAATGGCGTATCGAAACCGTGGAGATCAATGGCGACATCCAGATCGCCGGCATAAGGGTAGGGGCGGGCGACATCGTGGTCGCCGACGAAACCGGTGTCTGCTTCATCCCGATCGCGCGAGCCGCCGAGGTTCTCGCGAAAGCGTTGAAGAAGTCGGCGTTCGAAGAGGCAAAGTGCGAGGCGATCGACTCCGGCGTCGCCGTAGCGGACCTGCCCAGCAATGCGTAACGCGACAAGAAATTCATCGCGAAAACTGCGCGTCGCCATCATCAACGATTACCAGGACGTGGTTCGCACGCTGGATTGCTTTTCCAAGCTGGAGGGCCATGACGTCAGCATCTGGACCGACATCGTCGCGGATATCGACGTCCTGGCGGACCGGCTGTCCGATGCGGATGTGCTGGTACTGATGCGCGAGCGAACCCGGGTCGGTGAAGACCTGCTCTGCCGCCTGCCCAACCTGAAGCTCATCAGCCAGAACGGCCACATTCCCCACATCGATCTGGGCGCCTGCGACAGGCACGGCGTCATCGTTTCCTCCGCGGTCACAGCGCGCCCGTCCTATTCCACGGTTGAACTTACCTGGGGGTTGATCATCGCAGCGATGCGCAACATCCCGTTTGAAACCGCATCGCTGCGCCAGGGCCACTGGCAGACGACCATCGGGCTTGGTCTGAGGGGCCGTGTTCTCGGCATCTACGGTTTCGGCAGATTGGGCTCGATGGTCGCGCAGATCGGCAGGGCCTTCGGCATGGAGGTGCTGGTTTGGGGCCGCCAAGGCTCGCTTGCCCGCGCCCAGTCCGAGGGCTTCAAAACCGCTTCCGACAGGGCCACGTTGTTCAGGCTGTCGGATGTTCTCAGTTTGCACCTGCGGCTGACTGCCGAGACCGCCGGTGCGATCGGTCCTGATGACCTGGCCCTGATGAAGCCGACCGCATTGCTGGTGAACACCAGCCGCGCCGAATTGATTCAACCCGGAGCGCTGGTGGCGGCGCTGAAGAGCGGCAGCCCCGGAAAGGCCGCCATCGACGTCTTCGAACGCGAGCCGCTTACCGATGCGGCCGATGCCCTGCTCGGGCTTCCCAATGCGCTGTGCACGCCGCACCTCGGCTACGTTGAACGGGACAATTACGAATTCGCCTACGGCAACGCGTTTGACCAGATCGTCGCGTTCGCCGAGGGGAACCCGATCAACGTCCATAGTGTCCATGACCTGAGACAGGATCACTGAAATGAACCTCGAACTCGACGACAAGGTCGTCCTGATAACCGGCGGCAGCAAGGGAATAGGGCTGGCTTGCGCGCGCGCCTTCGCGAGGGAAGGTGCCCGCGTGGTGATCGTATCGCGCAGCCAGCAGAACCTGGACGCCGCAAAGGCGAAGCTTGCTGCCGATGGCCTGTCGGCGGCGAGTTTCGCCGCCGACCTGTCGGACGGGCTTGCCGCGAAGCAAATGGTCGCCATCGTCGAGGACCAGGTGGGCCCGATTGCGTCACTGGTCAATTCGGCTGGAGGCGCCAGGCGAGTTCCTCCTGACGAGCTGACGCCAGACAAGTGGCGCATTGCGATGGACGCCAAATTCTTCACCTACATGAACGTCATGGACTATGTCCTGCCTCTGATGGTGCAAAGGCAGGCCGGCACAGTCGTCAACATCGTCGGCACGGGCGGCAAAGTCGCCTCACCCATGCATCTGCCCGGCGGAGCCGCCAACGCAGCACTGATGCTCGCCTCGGCGGGGCTCGCGGCTGCCTGGGGGCCGGCGGGCGTGAGGGTCAACGTGCTCAATCCCGCCGCTACCATGACCGAACGTCTGCAATTGTCGCTCGAAGTGGAATCCAGGATGACCGGCAAGACGCCGGAAGAGCTGCTGCGGCTCAATGAGCAGCGGATACCGCTGCGGCGCTACGCACGGGCCGAAGAAGTGGCCGACGCCGCGCTTTTTCTCGCCAGCGCAAGATCCTCATACGTGACCGGCGCTTCGCTGACCATGGACGGAGGCCTCACACCATTGGTCGTTTAGCGGGCCGTCGCGAGGAAACTACGGGAGGAAGAAATGTTCACTTGGTACAAAGAGTTGACGGAGCGAGAGCGGAACACCTTCTGGGGCTGTTTTGCCGGCTGGGCCGTCGATGCGATGGATGCACAGCTCTTCAGCTTCGTGCTGCCAATTCTCATCGCGGCCTGGGGAATGTCGACGGCACAGGCTGGCTATCTGGCAACGGCAACGTTGCTCTCCGCGGCAATTGGAGGATGGGCCTGCGGCTACCTCGCTGACCGCTTTGGCCGGGCCCGCATCATGCAGCTCACGATCCTGTGGTTCTGCAGCTTCACCTTCCTTGCTGGTTTCGCGCAGGATTTTCAGCAGCTGATGTTCCTGCGCATCCTGCAGGGGCTGGGCTTCGGCGGCGAGTGGGCCGCCGGCGCGGTTCTCATGGGCGAGATCATCCGCGCCGAGCATCGTGGCAAGGCCGTCGGAACGGTCCAGAGCGGCTTCGGCGTTGGATGGAGCGCGGCCGCCATATTGGCAGGATTGGTCCTGGCGTATTTTCCCCAGGACTATGGATGGCGTGTTCTGTTGATGATTGGCGTCCTTCCTGGCCTTCTGGTTCTCTATCTACGGCGTAAGCTCGAGGAGCCGGAGATCTTCGTCAGAACGCGCGAGCTCGTCGAGAAGACCGGAAATCGTCCGGGATTGGGCGCGATCTTCCAGCCGGAAACATTGCCGACAACGGTGCTCTCGTCGTTGCTTGCATTCGGCGTGATTGGTGTCGGTGGCGCGATCGTCAACTGGCTGCCGACCTTCATGAAGACGGTGCGCGAGCTGTCGCCGGGCGCCTCGGGATATTATGTCTTCGTGGTGACCGGCGGTTCGTTCTTCGGATTCCTGGCGAGCGCATATCTGGCCGATCGCCTGGGCCGGCGGCGGACGTTCCAGCTGTTTCTGCTGTGCTCCTGGTCGATCACCATCGCCTATATGTTCCTGCCGCTCTCGGGTTGGCCGCTGATTGTCCTCGGCGCGCCGTTCGGCTTCTTCACGATCGGAAACTATGCCGCGCTGGGGCCATTCTTCACCGAGCTTTTCCCCTCCGCCATTCGCGCGAGCGGTCAGAGCTTCGCCTATAATTTCGGTAAGGCGGCCGGCGCGGCGGCTGTGTCGATGATCGGGATACTGGCGCAGCATATAGGCCTGGCGGAGGCCATCGGCCTGGTCGCACTGCTGGGCTACAGCATCGCGTTTGCCGCAACCCTCATGCTGCCTGAGACGCGCGGAATTCAACTGAGCTCCAGCTATGAGCCTTCCGCGCCGCGTTCCGATATCGGTGCCGCTTCGCCGCAGGGCCAGACCCCGGCCTTGCGCGCGAGACGATAGCCGTGCGGATGCACACGCGGGCGCCGGGATCGCAAGATACCAATCGTTTCATCGAACACACCTCGCGAGGTCAGCAAAGCGATGCGCAAGAGCATATCGGTAAAGGGACTGAGCCACCGGCATCCAGTTCCCAATGCCTGCCGGATCGGCAGCATGGTGTTTTCGGGAGCGGTTCATGGCGTGAACCCGATCACGCACGATTTGCCGTCCGAAATGGCGGATCAGTCGGCCAACCTATTTGCCAACATGCGTGCCATCATCGAGGCCGCCGGCGGCAGCGTGGAGAACATCGTCAAGGTGGACATCTATCTCCGCGACAGCGGCGACCGGAATGCCGTGAACGAAGAATGGCTGCGAATGTTTCCCAATCCCGAGTCACGGCCGGCACGACATGTTCAACCGCTGCCGCCAGACAGTCCGTTCCTGGTGCAATCAGAATTCATCGCAGTTATCAAGGAAACTTCTTGATCTCGGCACAAGAGCCTGGGGGCTAAATGCCTTGCCGGCGGACCGGGTCTCGCACCGGCTTGTCGCTGACGTTTGGCCGCGTCGCGGTGAGGCCAGCTTCAATAGTCTTGAGAAGCGCGACCGCGGCGTCGAGACCGGCGGTATCGCCTCCGGCGGCGGCGGAGACGGCGGAGCCCCATTCCTTGCGCACCAAGGCATAGTTTTCCGCTCCGCGCCGCGTGCGGTGGACACTCACGCCGCGGCGGTCTTGCGGATCGACATGCCGCTCGATCAGCCCCTTTGTTTCCAGATCTCGCAGCACCGGCGACACATTGGTGCGCTGCAGGCCGGTCGCGGCCGCGATCTGGCTGGGCGTGGCCGAGGCGTGCAGGACGAGGTGGCGCATCACCATGCCCTCCGACTGCGACAGCTGCACGGCGCGCTCGTCGCTGTAGCCCCGGAACTGGATCTCACGCGCAACGATCAGGATGAGGTCGGCCAGGTCGGCCCAGCGGACCGTCAAGGGGTGAGTCTTGCGGGCGGTAGAATCGTCGTTGGTCATGGAAGTGGAGTTTACAGACCGCGCGCGAATATGTATATAACAATAATGATTATATAAACATAACTATCGTCATATAAGTATATGGAGACTCCCGTGACCCATCCGACATCTGCCGGTCCTGTCCGGCATTCCGCGCGGTCGATGGCCCGCGCCGGCGGGCTGCATGACCTTGGCGTGCATGTGCTGCTCGCAGGCGCCTTCCTGCCGATCGCCGATTTCTTCATCGTCAACGTGGCACTGCCGACGATCCAGGCCTCGCTCAAGGCGACGCCGGCGGCGCTTGAGCTGGTGGTGTCGGTGTATGGCGTGGCCTATGCGGCGATGCTGGTGCTGGGCGGCCGGCTCGGCGACCGTTTCGGCCGCCACAGAGTGTTTCTCGCAGGGCTTGCCGGCTTTATCCTGGCGTCGCTCGCCTGCGGCCTGGCGCCGACCATCAATGCGCTGATCGCGGCCCGGCTGCTCCAGGGCGCGACGGCGGCGATGCTGGTGCCGCAGGTGCTGGCGACCTTCCAGGCGACCTTGCCGGGAGAGCGCAAGACAAGGGCGATCGCGCTTTACGGCGCGACCTCGGGCATTGCCGCGATTGTCGGCCAGCTCGCCGGCGGGCTGCTGGTCAGCGCCGACCTGTTCGGCACCTCCTGGCGGCCGATCTTTCTCGTCAACATCCCGCTCGGCATCATCGTCTTCTTCGCTTCCCGGCTGGTCGTGCCGGCCAACCGCTCGCCGCATCCGGCCGGCATCGACCTGCCCGGCACCGTGCTGTTCGCGGCGACGTTGACGGCCCTGCTGGTGCCGCTGACCGAAGGCCATTCGCTCGGCTGGCCGGCTTGGACCAAGGCGATGCTGGCCGCCGCCGTGATGCTCGCAATGCTCACCGCCATGGTCGAGAAGGCCACGGAAGCGCGGGGCGTGGTGCCGCTTCTGCCGCCCTCGCTGCTCAGCCTGCCCTCGATGGCGCGCGGGCTTGCCATGGTCACCGTGTTCAGCGTCGGCTTTGGCGCCTTCATGTTCGTCTTCGCGCTTACCGTCCAGAACGGGCTCGGCGCCAACGCGCTGCAAAGCGGATTGGCCATCCTGCCGATGGCAATCATGTTCTTCATAGGCTCGGTGGTTAGCCCGCGCGTGATCGGGCGCTTCGGCCGCGCCGCGCTGGCGGCGGGCGGCATCATCCAGGCGCTCGGCCTGGGATTGCTGATCGGCATCACGCTAGCCGGCTGGCCGAGGGTCAGCCTGGTTGAACTGGCGCCGGCCCTGGTGCTGATCGGCGCCGGCCAGTCGATGCTGTTTTCAGGCCTGTTCCGCGCCGTTCTGGGCGACGTTCCCTCCCATCTTGCCGGCGTCGGCAGCGGTGTGCTGATCACGCTGCAGCAGTCCGGCCTGGCGCTCGGCGTCGCGACGCTCGGCACGCTCTATCTGGCGCTGGAACCAACGGGCATCGCGCAGGCCTTCGCCACCGTCATCGCCAGCCAGCTTCTGATCATTGTTGCACTGGTGCTGTGCATCGGGCTGCTGCCTCGGTTCAACAAGCACCAAGGACATGCTCAGCCAGTGGAGCTGTGATCCTAAAACAGCGTCGAAGCCGCTACCGTCCGCTCAGGCTGCAGGGCAATCGGTGGTCGTCGATTCCTTGCTGCTTCTTCAGGCGCGGCTGAAGCGGTCGATCCTGAAATCATCGAGCGGCGTTTCGCAACGGCCGGTCGTGATGAGTTCGGCCATGGCGTCGCCGACGCCGGGCCCGAGCTGGAAGCCGTGTCCGCAGAAGCCGAAGGCGTGGAACAGGCCCGGCGTCGTCGCCGAGCATCCCATGACCGGCAGCATATCCCGCACATAGCCCTCGCAGCCGGACCAGGTGCGGATGACCGCGACCTTTGCGATTGCCGGCAGTAGCCGTGCGACGGCGCGCAACTGCGTCGGCAGACGCAGGGGGTCGGCGATCGCATGGCCGGGATCAAGGTCGACCGATACCCTTTCGGCCGCGCCGCCGAAGACGATGTTGCCGCGCTCGACCTGGCGCAGATAGGCGCCGTATTCCTTGTCACGCGCCCAGATGCCGACTACCGGCAAAATCCGATGCGGTACCGGCTCGGTCACGCCCATCTGTGGGCCGCGGGCGTCGAGCGGGACCTCTTCGCCGAACTGCGCGGCGATGCGCGCGCCCCAGGCGCCGGCGGCATTCAGCAAACACTCGGCGGCGAACGCCCCTTTTGAACTGGCGACGACGAAGCCGGAGCCATTGCTGCTGATCCTCTCGACCTCGGCTTCCTCGATCATCTCCGCGCCCATCCTGCGGGCTGCCTCGGCAAAGGCCGGAGCGATCAGCCGCGGATTGCCGCTGCCGTCCTGCGG
>NZ_RZSG01000160.1:0-9855 GCF_003997725.1 Mesorhizobium sp. M4A.F.Ca.ET.050.02.1.1 | reverse complement strand
CGTGGCGGCGTCGTGGATAGCGGCGGCATGCGTTGCAATCGGAAGGTGCAAAAGCACCAATGGAAGCAAAAGCAAAACGCGGCGCATTCGCTACCCCCTGTGTCAAACCGGAGGACTGGGCACGCTTTGAGAAGGGCAGAGTTTAGGGTGAATGCTCAATCGCGACAAGGTATTTCAGCGACCGCTAACGGAACAGAACCAGGAGTTTCGCGAGGAGTGATCGCAATAATCTCTGACAAAAAGAGGCCGGCGCCTGTTGGGCGGGGGGCTTTGGGGTAAGACGCCGGCCCTAGGCGGATCAAGTCCGCCGCCAGAGGAACTTAGCAAGGTGGGCGCTGAGCGTAATTCCGTGATCGCGCCAGTGCGATGGTGCGGACGACGGGAATCGAACCCGTACGATCAGAGATCGAGGGATTTTAAGTCCCTTGCGTCTACCAGTTCCGCCACGTCCGCGCCCGTTGCTTTTCGGGGCTTCGGGCCGAAACGTCAACCGCCCATGTGCGGACGCGTAAATGCAGAGCGTCCGGCAGCCGCGTTCAGGCTGCGATCGGGTACAATTTCAGGTGCTGGATCAGGATGATCGTCTTGGCATCGACAATGCGCCCGTCGGCGATGCCGGCCAGCGCGTCGTCGAGCGTCATCTCCAGCACCTCGATGTCCTCGCCCTCTTCCGGCGCGCCGCCGCCGGCCGAGATGCGGTCGGCCGGCGTGTAGCGCGCGACGAAGAACCAGAGCCGCTCCGTCACGCTGCCCGGGCTCATATAGGGCGCGAACAGCCGCTCGACGTCCTTCAGCCGGTAGCCGAGCTCTTCCTCCGCCTCCTTGTGGATGCAGGTTTCCGGGTCGTTCTCGTCGAGCAGGCCGGCGCAGGCCTCGATCAGGGGCTCGCGATGGCCGGTGACATAGGCCGGATACCGGAACTGCCGCACCAAGAGCACGGTCGAGCGAGCGGGATCAAAGGGCAGAATCACCGCGCCATCGCCGCGATCGTAGGTCTGGCGGATCTGCGTCTCCCACTGCCCGTCGCGTCGGCGATAATCGAGCACCGTCTTCTTCAGGACCGCCCAGTCGTCGGACAGCACCTCTTCCGAGCGGATGCGAATGCGATCTTCCATGATGAACTCCTGTGCCGGCGGCAAGGCGTAGCCGCGAACCGGCGCTCATGCAATCCGGCCAGCGATTGGGCCAGAAGCAGGTTTCACCGCCTCGTGTCTGGTGCGTGCCGGCGCCCTTGCCTAAATTACAGCATCCCCTGCCGGAGCTCCTTTCATGACCTCATCGCTTTTCCAGCCGATCACGCTTGGCGGCCTCACCTTCCCCAACCGCATCGCAGTCGCGCCGATGTGCCAGTATTCGGCCGAGGATGGTTCCGCCAGCGATTGGCATCTATACCATTGGATGAACCTCGCCATGTCCGGCGCCGGCATGGTCACCGTCGAGATGACCGACGTCGAGCGGCGCGGCCGCATCACACATGGCTGCCTCGGCCTCTATTCCGACGACAACGAAGCCGCTGCCCGGCGAACGCTGGACGCGGCAAGACGCGTCGCCGCGCCCGGCACGAAATTCGGCACCCAGCTTGCCCATGCCGGCCGCAAAGCCTCCAATCGCAAGCCGTGGGAAGGCGGCGGTCCGCTCGCGGCCGGCGAGGATCAATGGCCGATCGTGTCAGCCTCGGCCATCGCCTACGACAAGGGCTGGCAGGTGCCGCACGCGCTGGAGGAAGACGAGATCCTGCAGGTCATCGAGCGTTTCGCCGATGCGGCGAGGCGTGCCGAGCGCGCCGGCTTCGACTTCATCGAACTGCACGCCGCGCACGGCTACCTGATCTTCCAATTCCTGTCGCCGCTCTCCAACCAGCGCACCGATCGCTGGGGCGGTTCGCTGGAAAACCGCATGCGCTTTGTCCTGGAGATCGCCAGGGCGGTTCGGCAAGCCGTCCCCGGGCTGATGATCGGCACGCGTCTGTCGGTCAAGGAATGGGTCGAAGGCGGTTTCGATGTCGAGGACGCCATCGCGGTCACCAAGGCGTTGAAGGCCGAGGGCATCGCCTATCTCTGCTGCTCGAGCGGCGGCAATTCCCCCCTGCAGCAGCTGCCGTCGGGCCCCGGCTACCAGGTGCATCTGGCGGAAGCGGTGCGCAAGGGCGCCGGCATCCCGACCCGAGCCGTCGGCCTGATCGATGATCCGAAGCAGGCCGAGGCGATCGTTGCCGAGGGCCAGGCCGACATGGTGGCGCTGGCGCGCGCCTTCCTCGCCGATCCACGCTGGGGATGGCGGGCCGCGGCCACCTTCGGCGAGGAAATCCACCCGGCGCCGCAGCTTGCCCGCTCGGTGACGACGATGCGGCATTGGATGAAGGCGGCGGGCTGACCAACTTCGCTGAGACGTTTGGGCGCAGCCTGGAAGACACGATTGCAACCAAATTGGCTGCTTTGCGTTTGCGGCCATGATGGACAGCAAGCCTTTTGAAAAGCCGGTGGTGGTCGAACTCGGCCATGTCGGCAAATATCGCCAGATCCGCAGCACAAAAGAAGCGGCGGAATGCCTGATGACGGTTTGGCCGCTCAATCGCGGCCCGCGGCATCGTGATGCCGTCGACACTTGCCTCAAAGTGCTGGAAGGATATCGTTCGACGGCGGATGCGCGCCGGGCCTTGATCGAAGCGGCCAAGGAATCGGAAGTGCTGGTGCCCGACGACCGCTTGCCCGACGATCGGCTGCATTGAGCAAAAGGGGGCTTTTCAACCGGAGGACTTCATGGCGAAGCTGACTTACAAGATCGTCGAGCACGATGGCGGCTGGGCCTACAAGGTCGGTGCGACCTTTTCGGAGACGTTTCCTACCCACCAGGACGCGCTGCGCGCCGCCGAGATCGCTTCGGCCGAGCAGCAGATCGCCGGCGCCACGGACGGCATCCAGTACGAGGACGCCGAAGGCAATTGGCACGACGAACTGGCCGACGGCCGGGATCGGCCACAAACCGAAGTTTCCGACTAGCGTCTGCTCCTGGCGCGGCCCTTGCCGCAGCGGCCGCCGATACCCGCCAGGGCATCCTGCCGCCACTTGGAAAGCGTGCGGTCTACTTGCCGCAATACTGATCGTTGACTTTCTGCCCGGCAACGGCGTCGGGTCCGGACGTGCTAGAGGCGCAGGACCCGGCCGGGTCGGGGTTGCCCAGCGTGTTCAGGCCTGACGCATCGCTGCCGGCAATGCTGGCCGTGGTGTTGCGATCGACGGGGAACGTGTCTTCGTTTCGAACAGCCAGTTGCGATGGCTTCCAGACGTTGTCTCGGCCGACTGGGCCCATGCCGATGTGGCGAGGCCGATCGTCAAAGCCGAGGCTGCAAGCAGTCTCATCATCATTGGTTTTGCTCCCTGATGCGACATGGGTCAGACCCGATGGTCACGTCGAAGGTTCAGTGAATTGTCGTGAGGGCTGGGTGATGTTCAGCCAGCAAACGCCCGCTCGGCAATGCGCCTGACGAAAGCGGCGACGCGCTCCGGCTCGATGAATTGCGGCATGTGGCCCACGCCGTCGACGGCCTCGAAATCGAGCCCTTTGAGCCTGTCCCGCATCGGTTGGCCATGGACAGCCATGCCAATGACGCGGTCGGCGGTGCCGAACAAAATGCCGGCAGGCATGGCGATCTCGCCATAGCGCTGCTCGATGCGGCCGAGATCCTGTTCCACCGCAACAACATCGGTCGAGGTTGCATGGAAATGGGCGGGCCGCAACCCGAGCCAGCCGCCTCCTCCGGTCATATAGTCACCTGGAACGGCCTGCTCGCGAAGATGAACCTCATTGTCGGCTCCGCGTATTTCAAACTCAACGGTATCGCCACCGTATACGCCATGATCCGGCGCAGCAGCCGCGAAGGAACGTAGAGCAGGTCGAATTTCTGGCGCACCCTGGTTTCCAGATGCGTCAGGGGTGCGAGCAAGGCGATGCCCGAAATCCTCCCGGGGTGCTCCACCGCCAGCGTCAGCGCGATTGCGCCGCCCAGCGAATGACCAACGACCAGCGGCTTCTCCAGCCCCAGCTTGTCGATGAAGCGCCGCACGATTTCGGCCTGCTCGGGCAGTCGCCCGGTGGCGTCGCCAGCCCGCACCGAATAGCCAGAGCCCGGACGGTCGAGCGCGATCAGCCTATATCCGGGGCCAAAACGGCCGAACAGCGTGTGGCGGAAATGATGGTGCTGGGCGCCTAGCCCATGCAGGAAAACGATCGGCCTGCCCTCGCCTTCCTCGACATAATGGATGCGGTTGCCGTCGATCTCGACAAACGTTCCGCGCGCCGGCACCAGCCGTTTCGCCTTGGCGGCGATCCACCATGTCGCCAGCACCAAAAAAAGAAGCACCACGACCGCCAGCACGACCACGCCACCGAGCAGCCACCACAGAATCGATATCGACATCTTCCACCCGCAGCAGACCGGGGCAGATTCCCCGCCGCAGATGTCGCTGCAAGGCGCCGCCGTGGCATAGTGCTGGCTGATTGCCGGCGGCCCATCGCCGCGCTATCTCAGGCGACCCTGTTTGCCGGAGCCAGCCATGCCTGAAATTGTCACCGCCGCCATGCTCGTCATCGGCGACGAGATCCTGTCGGGCCGGACCAAGGACAAGAACATCGGCCACCTTGCCGACATCATGACGGCCATAGGCATCGACCTGAAGGAAGTGCGCATCGTTGCCGACGAGGAGGACGAGATCGTCGCCGCGGTCAATGCCGTGCGCGCTCGCTACACCTACGTCTTCACCACCGGCGGCATCGGCCCCACGCATGACGACATCACCGCCGATTCGATCGCCAAGGCGTTCAGCGTGCCATGCGAATACGACGCCAAGGCCTATGCGATGCTGGAAGCGAGCTATGCCGCGCGCGGCATTGAATACACCGAGGCGAGGAAGCGCATGGCGCGCATGCCGCGTGGCGCCGACCATATCAACAATCCGGTGTCTATCGCGCCGGGCTTCCGCATCGGCAACGTCCATGTCATGGCCGACGTGCCGTCGATCTTCCAGGCCATGCTCGACAATGTCGTGCCGACGCTGAAGGCGGGGACCAAAATGCTGTCGGTGACGGTCCAGTGCCCGTTCGGCGAGGGCCTGATCGGCGGCCCCCTGGCCGATATCCAGAAGGCGCATTCCGACACCATCATCGGCTCTTACCCGAAATATGGCGACGGCAAGTTCTGGACCGAACTCGTCGTGCGCGCCCGCAGCGAGGAAGCGCTGGAGGCCGCGCGCAGGGATGTCGAAGCCATGGTGGCCGGTCTCGCCAAGGCGGCCGGTTGATCCAGGTCATTCCGGAACCAAGCGCGCTCCTCTAGCGTTTGTCGCAGGCGATTTTCGATCGCCGCAAGATGAGGGATTGCCATGCGCTTCAAGACCATCGTCGCCATATTGCAGAACGAGCAGGACGCCGAGCGCGTGCTCGATTGCGCCATCCCGCTTGCCGACCGCTTTCAAAGCCATCTCGTCGGCATCCATGCCGAGGCGCTTCCAGTCCCCTACACCTCGGCGACCGGCTTTCCGGACACCGAGTTCCTGCAGGTGTCGGCCGAGATGAACCGGGAACGCGCCGACAAGCTGGAAGCGCTTTTCCTGAGGCGCATCGAAGCGTCGGGCCTATCCTTCGAGTGGCGCAGCCTCGAGAGCTTTTCCGGCGACAGCGCGCTGACCGGCATTTCAAGCGTCCGTGCAGCCGACCTGATCATCGCCGCCCAGCGCGACACCGGCGGCGATCCGAGCGCCGATGTCGACACGCTGGTCTATGATGCCGGACGGCCCGTGCTCGTGGTGCCGCATGAAGGCCCCCTCATCACAACCTTCAAGCGTGTGCTCCTGGCCTGGAACGGCAGCAAGGAGGCCGCACGCGCCGCCTTCGACGCCCTGCCCTTCATCAGCGAGGCGGAGAAGACGGACATATTGATCATCGATCCGCCGGAGACGCTGGACGAAGCCCCGGAGGCCGCCGGCGCCGAGATCGCCGCGGCGCTCTCCAGGCACGGCGCCACCGTCAGCGTCTCGGTGCAGAGGTCGAACGGCGGTTCCGTCGATGACCTGATCCAGACACGCATCGCCGAGACCGGCGCCGACTTGCTCGTGCTCGGCGCTTACAGCCATTCCTGGCTGCGCCAACTGCTGTTCGGCGGCGTGACACGCACGGTGCTGCGCACCGCGCCAGTGGCGGCCTTCCTGTCTAGATGACCTAACGCCGTTCAAAGCAAGCGCGGCGTTAAGTCCACCGGTATCGCTAGCCGCCACCTTGCCAAGGGCGGCATTTTCCCGCTAATTCCGCCTGCATTCCCCTTGGATGTCGTCACGCGCCTGGTCGCGTGTTGCGGAGTGCGCGAAAAATGTCCCTTCCCGAAAAAGCCTTCCCGGTCTCCTGGGACCAGTTCCACCGCGACGCCCGCGCGCTTGCCTGGCGGCTTGCCGGCGCCAGCAAGGGGCAGTGGAAGGCGATCGTCTGCATCACCCGCGGCGGCCTTGTGCCAGCCGCCATCATCTCGCGCGAGCTCGGCATCCGGGTCATCGAGACGGTTTGCGTCGCCTCCTATCACGACTACACCAGCCAGGGGCAGTTGCAGGTTCTGAAGGAAATCACGCCGGCGTTGCTCGCCGACGACGGCGCCGGTGTGCTGATCATCGACGACCTCACCGACACCGGCAAGACCGCGGGCATCGTACGCGCCATGATGCCTAAGGCGCATTTCGCCACCGTCTACGCCAAGCCGAAGGGGCGACCGCTGGTCGATACCTTCGTCACCGAGGTCAGCCAGGATACCTGGATCTACTTTCCCTGGGATATGGGCTTCACTTACCAGAAGCCGATCGCCGACGATCACGCCGGCTGACCTGGTTAGATATTCTACTGAAACGATTCAGCGTGCATTTTTTTGCTACGCGAGCAAGGAGCGCCGAGAGCCCTGTTTCGCGTGATCGACTTTTCTTGGTGGAATTCAACAAGTTCCTGTGAAGTTTTTTACTTTTGTTGCGTATAATCGGTCGTAAGATTCGTTTCTTAAGGCGACAACGAGTTCGAGGGCTGGGGCTAGCTTCTCCAATGTTGACGAGGCCAACGACGCACTATCATCTAGCCGAAAGGGTCCGGCGACTGTTCGGCACCGCGCCGTGCCGCCTGCAGGTTGCCGCTTTGCCCTGGCGCGAGGCCGGCGATGGCGTCGAGATCATGCTGATCACCAGCCGCGACACCGGCCGTTGGGTGCTGCCCAAGGGTTGGCCGGAAGCCAAGGAGCCGCTTTGCGAGGCGGCGGCGCGCGAGGCCGGCGAAGAAGCCGGGTTGCGCGGCACGGTCTCCCATCTCGAAGCCGGCCGCTATTTCTATGCCAAGGCACTCGCTTCCGGCGAGGAAGTGCCTTGCGAGGTGCTGGTCTTCCCGCTGCGGGTCGACCGCGTTGCCGACCGCTGGAAGGAAAAGCGGGCGCGCACCCGCAAATGGGTGAACTCGACCGAAGCCGTGCGCATGGTCAACGAGCCGGACCTCTGCCAGATCATCGCCCATTTCTGCGCCAATCCGCGCAAATTCGCGTGAATTGACCGCCTAACACCGGCACGGCGGAGCCATGCTTCGGACCGGTCATTGCCGCGCGCCAGTATGACCTCTAAGATCGATTCGGCTGCCCTGGCATACTTGGCGATGACCAACACCACACAACCACTCGAAAACAATTCCAGCGACAGCCGTCGCAAGCACCGCCAGCGCGTGCTCAAGGGCGGTTCGATCATCACCGGCATCAAGAATTCCGAGATCAGCTGCACCTTGCGCAACCAGAATGAGGGCGGCGCCGAGCTGAAGGTCGCGCCGGACGCCCGCGTTCCCGATCGCTTCCTGCTCTATGTACCGGTCGACGGCGTCGCCTACCGATCGGAGGTCCGCTGGCGCCGCAACGATCGCGTCGGCGTCCAGTTCACCGGCACCGAGCCGAAGCCGAAGTTGCACTACGGCTGATCGCCTCAGCGGGCCTTGCCTCTGTGTCGATTTGAAGGGCGTCCGGAGCGAGTGGATGCCCTCTTTCACGTCAGATGACCAGACCCTTGGTCAGCTCGAGCGCCTGGCGTTCGAACAAGCGGCGATAGATGCCGCCGTTCAGCCGGATCAGCTGGTCATGCGAGCCCTCCTCGACGATGCGGCCACGATCGAACACCAGCAGCCTGTCGAGCGCCCTGGCGGTCGACAGCCGGTGGGCGATGACCAGCGTCGTGCGGCCGACCATCAACCGCTCCATCGCCTGCTGGATCAGCACCTCCGATTCCGAATCGAGGCTGGACGTCGCCTCGTCGAGGATCAGGACGCGCGCGTCGGCGAGGAAGGCACGCGCGATCGCCACCCGCTGGCGCTCGCCGCCCGACAGCTTCACGCCGCGCTCGCCGACCAGCGTGCCATAGCCTTTCGGCAGGTTGGCGATGAACTCATGCGCGCTCGCCAGCCGCGCCGCATGCTCGATCTCGGGCTGCGTGGCGCTGGGCCGGGCATAGGCGATGTTCTCGGCCAGCGAGCGGTGGAACAGGATCGGCTCCTGCTGGACGATGGCGATCTGCGCGCGCAGTGATGCCTGCGCCACCTCGGCAATATCCTGGCCGTCGATCAGGATCCTGCCGGCGTTCACATCGTAGAGGCGCTGGATCAGCTTGACGAAGGTCGTCTTGCCCGAACCGGAATGGCCGACCAGCCCGACGCGCTCGCCGGGCGCGATTTCGACCGAGAAATCGCGGTAGAGCGGCAGCCGATGGTTGCCATAGTGGAAGGTGACCTTGTCGAAGCTGATGCCTCCATCGCTGATGCGGATCGGCCCCGCGGTCGTCCGGTCTTCGATGCCGAGCGGTTCGGCCTGGAAGTCGACCAGTTCCTCCATGTCGTTGATCGAACGCTGCAGGTTGCGGATATGCGTGCCGATGTCGCGCAGATAGCCCTGCAGCACGAAGAACGAGGTGAGCACGAAGGCGACGTCGCCGGCGCTGGCCTCGCCCCACGCCCACAGCATCAGCGCCAGACCGATCACAGCCGTCCGCAGCAGCAGAAGCATCGTGCCCTGCGTGGTGCCGTTGACGGTGCCGCGCACCCAGGTGCGGCGGGTGCGGGCGCGCCATTTGGCGACGACCCAGGCAAGACGCGCTTCCTCGCGCGCCTCGGCGCCGAAACCCTTGACCACGGCATTGCAGCTCACCGCATCGGCGAGTGAACCGCCAAGGCGCGTATCCCATGTGTTGGCGAGCCGGGCCGCCGGCGCGACATAGCCAAGCGACAGCATCGCCGTCACCATGATGAACAGCACAGAGCCAGCGGCGACCACCGCGCCCATCAGCGGCCAGAACCAGCCGAGCAGCAGGGTCGAGCCGACGAGCATGACGACCGACGGCAACAGTGCGATCAGGATCGTGTCATTGAGCAGGTCGAGCGCCCACATGCCGCGCGTGATCTTGCGCACGGTCGAGCCGGCGAAGCTGTTGGCATGCCAGTCGGTGGAAAAACGCTGGACGCGGTGGAAGGCGTCGGCGGCGATGTCGGCCATCATCTTCAGCGTCAGCTCGACGATGGCCATGAAGGCGGCGTTGCGCAGCACGACGCCGGTCAGCGCCAGGGCGACCAGCATCCAGAAGGCTGAGATTGCCGCGTTCCAGGCGACGTCGTCGGCAGCACCACTGCTGGCGACGGCGTCGACCAGCCGTCCGGAATAGAGCGGCGTCAGCACATCGGCCAGCGTCGACAAAAGGAAGGCGGCCATGATCAGCGAAAGCCGCCACGGCTGGCGCCGCCAATGGCCGAGCGTGAAGCCAAGCACGCTGCGGAAGGCTTCGGCACGCAGATCGATTCGAAAACGAGCCATGA
>NZ_RZSG01000015.1:4290-29150 GCF_003997725.1 Mesorhizobium sp. M4A.F.Ca.ET.050.02.1.1 | reverse complement strand
CTCCGGGATCACCGCGTCGGCTCCAGGGTCTCGGAATGACTCCGTGCCTTGTCGTCCATCGACCAATGCCGCCGACCAACAGCGCCGTTGATCACCCTCGAAAACGCCGAGGCTGCCGCTCAGGGTCAATCGTAAGTTCAAGTTCAGACACAAGCCGATCTCCGATCCACCTCAGAATCGGCAGGCCCACAGATCGCGGGTCCTCCTGGAAGGACACAGCGCTTACCCTTGAAATATGGAGAACCATGGCTTTGCGCCGTCGGCAGTTGAGCTGATCTCGCAATGCTATTTCCCCGGCAACGTCCGAGCCGGAGAACTGCGTGCTTGGCGTTCTCCTCTGGAAGGAACCAATCTTTCGGAACGTGGCAATGTCATCGACGAGCTCTCACGGGCCAGCACGATGCCGGTTCGGCGCATCGGCGCCCCCTGAACACGAGATAGCCACTTGCGATTCTAACGATACGGCCGGACGGGGGCTGAGACCGCGGCGGACGGAGCGTGACGGCTGATCGACACAATGGAGAAGGCCGGCTGGGTTCAGGCTAATGCGGCTCGAATTCTCGGCCTCAAGCTGCGACAAGTCGGCTAGGCGATACGCCGGCATAGTATCGAGGTGAAGGAAATTCTAAGAGCCTGATGAGCCAATCGTCAGGCCAGTGGTCTTGCGCGCCCTGTGCGCGACAAGGAGTGCTTCGTGCTTCTGAACGGATTTGGACTTGCACTGTCGCAAGCAGGACAAAATTGTGTCGCGCCGGCCTGACACAATGCGATATCGACCCGAATAGTGAACTGAAGCCGCTTTTTTCAGTTGGTATGGCTCTTGCACCTTGAACCGCGACGTTACCAGCAACGGAGCCGTTTGATGTCCTCACCGACAGTTTCGATTGAGGGGCCGACTAGCACGACATCCGAGGGTTTTCTGGCAGCCGCGAAATCCGGTGGCTGCGCATCGTCCTCCTACGGCTCGTCGCCGACCAGCCCGGGCGAAGGGGATCCGGCTATTTGGGAAAGGATCAAGGATCACCCCTGCTTTTCGGAGGAAGCGCATCATTATTTCGCGCGTATGCATGTGGCGGTCGCGCCGGCTTGCAATGTCCAGTGCAACTATTGCAATCGCAAATACGATTGCGCCAACGAGAGCCGGCCTGGTGTTGTGTCTGAGAAGTTGACGCCCGACCAAGCGCTACGCAAGGTCATCGCCGTTGCCAACAAAGTTCCGCAGCTTTCGGTTCTTGGCATCGCTGGGCCGGGGGATGCCTGTTACGATTGGGAGAAAACGAAGGCAACGCTCGACCGCGTCATCAGGGAAATCCCCGACATAAAGCTGTGCGTCTCCACTAATGGGCTCGTGCTGCCGGACCATGTCGCCGAGCTTGCCGAAATGAATGTTGATCACGTGACGGTCACCATCAACATGGTCGACCCGGAAGTCGGCGCGAAGATCTATCCATGGATCTTTTATGAAAATCGCCGCTACTTCGGCATCGAAGCCGCTCGAATCTTGCACGCGCGGCAGATGCTGGGCCTGGAGATGCTGAGCGCGCGCGGCATCCTCACCAAAATCAACTCGGTGATGATTCCTGGAGTGAACGACCAGCACCTGTTTGAGGTGAACAAAATGGTCAGGGAGCGGGGCGCGTTTCTGCACAACGTGATGCCTCTGATTTCGGACCCGGCGCACGGTACCCACTACGGACTCATCGGGCAGCGCGGCCCAACGGCAATGGAGATGATGGCTCTTCAGGATCGACTTGAAGGTGGCGCCAAGTTGATGCGCCACTGCCGGCAGTGCCGGGCAGATGCTGTCGGCCTGCTCGGTGAAGATCGTGGCCAGGAATTCACGCTGGACGGGATTCCCGACGATGTCGCCTACGATGCTGGCAAGCGTCAGGCCTATCGGCAGGTGGTCGCACACGAGCGCCGTGATCATGAGGCGGCGAGGAGCGAGGCCATCGGTATGGTCAAGGCAACAGACTCCGAAAAGTCGCTTCTGGTTGCGGTGGCCACTAAGGGAGGTGGACGGGTCAACGAACACTTCGGCCACGCGAAGGAATTCCAGGTTTATGAAGTCTCGCCTAGAGGGATCAGCTTGGTCGGGCATCGGAAGGTCGAGCGGTATTGCCTCGGAGGCGGGGGCGAAGACGCCATCCTCGAGGGCGTCATCGCAGCGCTCGAAGGCATACACATAGTGCTATGCGCCAAGATCGGAAATCGCCCGAAGGAACAACTCTCGCGAGCTGGACTGCGCGTAACCGACGCCTATGGCCATGACTACATCGAGACCGCAGTCAGCGCACTTTACGCGGCAGAGTTTGGGATCAGACCACTAGCGGCGACGGCCTGAGCCGTCTCGTCCGATAACCAGGAGTTAGAATGGCTTTAAAGATCATCGCATCCCAATGTACCCAATGCGGGGCCTGCGAGTTCGAATGTCCTTCGGAAGCGATCAAGTTCAAGGGCGACGCCTATGTGATCGATCCAAACAAGTGCACCGAATGCAAGGAGGCCTTCGATACGCAGCAATGCGTGTCGGTCTGTCCGGTACCGAAAACCTGCGTTCCCGCTTGATTCCTACCGAAACGGTCGGGTTCGCCGCACGACGACGCCTGCAACCCGCGACCACAACAAAAGCCTCGAGAAAGGAATGGACAGCATGTGGTCCAGACGCGAACAGGAGGTCGAAATCGGCAGACCGCCACGGTTCATGCAGGGTGAGCGGGTCCGTGCGATACGCCACATAAAAAACGACGGCACCTATCCCGGCAAGGAGATCGGCGAAAACCTCGTGCGGAAGGGCGACGAAGGCTACGTGCGCGACATTGGAACCTTTCTCCAGCAATTCTTCATCTATGCGGTCGAATGGATCGATCGTGGCACGGTCGTCGGCATGCGAGCGCGCGAACTCATTAGCCTCGACAAAGTCGAGGTTCCCTGCGGAGCTGAAGGCATTTCCAACGGGGGAACAGCCGGATGAAAGTAATGATTCGCAGGACCGCTACTGGCTTGTCGGCTTATGTCCCCAAGAAGGATCTCGAAGAGCCGATCACCGAGATTGAGAACGCTGACTTATGGGGCGGGACCGTGACGCTCAGGAACGGTTGGCGGCTCATGCTGCCCGACCTTCCGCGCGACACGCGTTTGCCGATCACCGTCGAGGCGATGAAGATTTCCGACGGGGCCTGATGCCGGTGGGTTCAGTGGCGGAGAGGAAACGCGTATGAACACGATGCTGAGCTGGGACCATCTCGTCGTCGTCCGGGGCAGTTTTGCCAAAAAACTGATTGACCTGCTGAACGGCGCTCTCAAGGCCGATCGAGTGATCCCCTATCTCGGTCCTGGTCTTCTGCAGCTTAACCCACCGGAATCACCTGTACCTTGCACCCCTGAAGATGTCGCCGCGGCCCTCAACAAGCGGGCGCCTGCCCCTTCCAGGATTCGCACCAATATGTGGTCGGTCGCGCAGTTTATCGAGCAGCGCCGACATCGTCGGACTCTCCAAGCGTGGATGGCGGAGATATTCGCAGCCCCCGCCGAGCCGACCGTTCTTCACGCCTGGCTCGCAACCCTTCAACTGTCTGTCATCATCGACAGCTGGTACGATGGCGCCATGCGAGCAGCCCTTGCAGAGGCCGGCCAAACAGACGTTGTCGAGATACAAGGAACGACGCGCGCGACCGGAATCGGTAACATCTGGACGAGAACTTACGATTTGTCAGGAACAGAACTCGAGGCCGAACAAGTGGCTAGGACGGTGCTCTATGCGCCGCACGGCAGCGTCAGGCCGGCGGCAAACTTCCTCGTGGCTGATTCCGATTACGTCGAAGTCCTAACCGAAATTGATATCCAGACGCCGATCCCGGACGCGGTGAAGCAACGGCGCGTCAACCGGGGTTTTTTCTTCGTGGGCTGCCGCTTCAACGATCAGATGCTGCGCACATATGCCAGACAGCTGATGAAGCGCTCCACTGGCCCACATTTTGCGGTGATCGATTCGGCTACGCTGACCAGAAACGAACGTCGTTTCCTTGCCGAAGGCGCAATCACGGTCATCGACATGCCGATCCGCAACGCCGCGGCTCGCCTCGTCGGGGTCGATGCTAGCCAGGATTAATGGCCGGCGATTGCTGGTGAGTCGCTGCTTGCCTCCAAGGGCGAAAACTCAGTTGGGAATACATTCGTGAGTAGTAATGCTAGTGGCAGCACAACGTAGGCTCTGAATTCGTTGGGCGATGTGAAAGGGTCCGCTGCTGCGGGACGTGAGCACGTTGCGGCGGCATTACGCACATGATCTTGTGACCCCCGTGGCAAAAGAACTGAAGCGCCCGAGTCGCGACAACATATGCAGCGCTCAATGGCTTCGACAAAAATTCGGCACAGTTTCGACAGTTCGCATGCACCTCCAGGGTCAACGAGGTTGATTATGCCTGTTTATGTGGGTCGGCCACGCGAGCAGGAATTCCCACTACCTTTGCCCCGGCGGGAACATCTCGTGTGACCACGCAGCCAGCGCCTACCACTGCATTATCACCAATCGTGACGCCAGGCAGAATGATTGCTCCACCGCCGATCCAGACACGGCTGCCAATGTGAACAGGACGCCCGACCTGCAGGCCGGCCTGCCGCTGCTCGGCATCATGTGGATGATCGGCGGTATAAATCTGCACAGCAGGCCCAATTGCCGTTCCTTGCCCGATTTTGACCTCTACCACGTCAAGAATAACGCAGTTGAAGTTGATGTAGGCATTGGCTCCAATGCGGATATTGAATCCGTAGTCGCAAAAAAAGGGCGGACGGATGACCGTTCCGCGCCCAACCTCTCCCAGCCGCTCGGACAAAAGCTCATGCCAATGCCCCGTGGTCTGCCCCAGCGTATCATTGTACCGCTTGAGCCAAGCCCCGGTGGCCAACAGGTCAGCTTGGATCTCCGGATCCGCCGCATTGTAAAACTCGCCTGCGAGCATCTTTTCTTTTTGGCTACGCATCATAGTCTCCCGTCAGGTCGTGTCCCGTACAGTGATGCAGGAACGCACATCAAACTGCCTCGGCAACTTTGTAACTCGGTCTTGCCGGGCGCGCGGTCGGTCACGAGCCGGGGCGACAGTTTCGTCTCGACCAACTTCCGCGAATTTGGATATCGCAGATCAACCGGTCGCAGGGGCCAATACCTGACGAGGTCGGCAACTGTCCAGCGGTCGAACTCACTTTCATGCCCATCTCAGATTGCGTGATATCGAGCGGTAAGCCATCAGCTAATGTATCGACCAGGTCCCGCCAGCGGAGATCTGCGCGTCGCCTCTACGCATGCTGGCGTGTCACCAATAATACATCGATTATTTCTGGATCCAGGCACGTCGAATTGATTTGCCTTGCGGTGTAGAGCGAAGTTACTAGCCATAGGATTACTCCTTTTTAGTTTGTCAGTCGCAGAGCCCCAGTATGACTACGTGGTAGAAAGCACACGGCCGGAATCTTGGCAGCGCTGTTCACACCCACTTCGTAAGCCTGGCCGATGGGCTCGCCAGAGCACCAATGCTTGACCTGCTCCAGCTCTTGCTCGGCGGGTTGTTTCAGAGACGCTTGATCTCGATACCGCGTTTTCTCAGCACGTAGCCGATCTGGCGCGGGGTCAAACCGAGCAGGCGCGCCGCCTTTGCCTGCACCCAGCCACACTTTTCCATGGCAGCAATGACCGTATCGGCATCGGGCACCCTACCACGACTCGTGGCAGGGCCTATCGGCGCTTGCCCGTCGCCGACGGGCGGGGCGGCACAGGCGGCGGAAGGCTGGATCGTAGTCGACTTCTCTGACGTCGGCGGTCCGTTCTTCCACAGCGCCGCGGCCAAGCACTGATCCGCGTAACAGGCAAAGTCAGTTCTGAGGATTGATGGACCCGTCGCCAGAACTGCCGTCCGTTGAACGCAGTTTTCGAGCTCTCGGATGTTGCCTGGAAATTCGCAGTTCATTAGCACCTCAATCGCTTCGGGAGCGAAGGTCAGCGTGTGATCATTCTCAGTATTGAAATTCTTGAGAAACTGAGCGGCCAAGAGCGGAATATCACCTCGCCTTTCGCGCAATGCCGGCACGCGTAAAGTGACGACGTTGATGCGATAATAGAGGTCTTGCCGGAACTCCTTGCGTTGAACTGCCGTTTCCAAGTCCCTGTTCGTTGCGGCAATCACGCGAACATCAACTTTAATGGTGTGGTTGCTGCCGACGCGCTCAAACTCCTGCTCCTGCAGGACACGCAGCAGCTTAGCCTGGAACGAACCTGATATTTCGCCAATCTCGTCCAGAAACAATGTGCCTTTGTCGGCAGCCTCAAAGCGCCCCTTGCGCAAACTGCTCGCGTCGGTGAAGGCACCCTTCTCATGACCGAACAAGTCAGATTCCAGAAGCGTCTCGGTGAGCGCCGCGCAATTGACCTTGATGAAGGGCTGCTTGGCGCGAGGCGAGAGCTCGTGAATGGCTTTGGCAACCAGCTCCTTACCGGTTCCGGATTCACCTCGCAACAGGACCGTAGTCTTCGCCTTGGCCACCTTGACAAGGTGCTCACGCAGCTTGCGCAGCGCCTGACTATCGCCAAGCATCTCCTTGCTGATCTTTTTACGTTCCATTTGGCAGCCCATCCCACTCCGCCACCCGCCGGTAGAACTGCACTGGACGGTGAGCTGTGTTGTATTTCGTCATCATCATTCTCGATCTCACCTTTGTTGCTTCGAAATTTTCGGCGCGCGGACGCCCTCGGCAAATGGCAATGGCGCCTGAGCATCGTTGCCTTTCACCAGGACGAGCGTCTTCCTCCGCGCGGGCGCTCGCAATATGCGGTTTGCGCAGGCCTTTACTCGACCGGTCGCTGTTCTGTCCGGCTTCTGCCGCACCGCAGCCTGCAAACTCATCCTTGACAAGAAAGGAGGGGAGTCAACCGAGCTCTCCTTGCATTTATGCAAGGAAAATTGTCAGTTTGATAGAATTCTATCAAAACGGCAGAAACGCCCCGCCCCAGTTTGGCTGTACCTGCGGCGTTCAGCGTACGTGACGACATGTGCGGACTTGTCCCAATTGCCATCCGAGTTGTGCGGAACAGTAGCTGCTGCGCTGTTCGCTTCAACCGCGTGAGGCCGGAGACAGTAGAGACGGCGGCTCGTCGAGCGAGGTTTCATTGTTCGGCTACTAAACCGGCTGTCCTTTGGTGGGAGTTGGTTTCGCCCAAGTTCTGGGCCTGGGGGCGTCTAGCCCGTTTCGCCGCACAGGCTCCTTCCACATCGTCGAGGCCGAGAAGGAGGGACCCCACAGCTCTCCCTGTATCACAATGCCCCGCCCCTCAAGCAGCTAGATACGACAGGTGACCTCAAATGAGGCGTCTTGCATGGCTTCTACACCTGCCTGAATGCCAGAACTGCGTTCGTACCGCCCATGGCGAAGGCGTTGCTCATGGCGACGCGCACCTTGCGCTCGCGCGGCACATTGGGTGTGATGTCGAGGTCGCAAGCGGGATCTGGCTCGCGATAGTTGGCGGTCGGCGGCACGACGTCCTCTTGGATTGCCATCACGCAGGCGATCATTTCAAGCGCGCTCGCTGCGCCGAGGCAATGCGCGTGCGTGGACTTGGTGGAAGAGATGGACATCGAATAAGCGTGGTTTCCAAACACACGCTTGATCGCCGCCGTTTCAGTCTGATCATTGCTTTTGGTACCGGTGCCGTGCGCGTTGAGGTAGTCGACGTCCTCGGCATTCAGCCCGGCATCGGCAAGGCAGGCGCGCATCGCCGACGCTGGCCCCTCGACAGATGGCGCGGCAATGTGGAAGGCATCGGCGGAAAGGCCGACGCCGGCGATCTCGGCAAGAATTGTGGCACCACGCCTCGTGGCATGCTCGTAGCTTTCCAGCACGGCCATGCCCGCACCCTCGCCCAGCACCAGGCCCTTCCTATCGGCGGAGAAGGGCCGGCAGGTATCGGGTGAAAGCACGCGCATTGCTTCCCATGCTTTCAGCACGCCCCATGCGAAGGGTGCGTCGCTGCCTCCGGAAACCATTACGTCGGCCCGGCCCAGCTTGATCTGGTCCACCGCCGAGGCGATCGCATGGTTGGCCGAGGCACATGCGGAGGTCACCCCGAAGACCGGCCCGCGCAAGCCGAGGCTCAAGCTAAGATGGACGGAAGCGGCGCTGGGCATCACCTTTACTCCAGTGAAGAGTTCAGCACGGATTGCGCTACCCAAAAGCAGTGAGCGGTAAGTTTGTTCTGTTGCGTATGAACCGGTAAATCCGACGCCCACTGTCGCGCCGAAGCGATGGGCATTCCCCTCGTCCCAGGAAAGTCCGGCCTGCCGCATGGCTTCGCGCGCTGCAAGCACGGCGAGCAAGCTGAAGCGGTCCATGGAGATGAGATGCCCCCGGTTGATGTCGTGCTGGGGCAGCGCCTTGATCTCAGCGCCGGTCATGCCCTCCAGGTCATGAAGCTCGGAATTGGCGATCGGGCCGATGGCGGAGCGGCCTTCGCGCATCTCTTTCCACATAGAGGCGGCGTCGGTGCCCAGTCCGCACAGGCCGCCCACTCCGGTGATAACGACGCGCCTGTCCATTCAAGCCTCCTTCGCAAGCAAGCCGCGGACGGCTTCCACGACGTCGCCGACATTCTTGAGATTGGACCAGGCATCGGCCGTGTTCATGTCGATCTTGATGCCGTAGGCCTGCTCCACATCCCAGAGGACGTCCGCCAAACCCAGCGAATCAAACCCGAGCGCGTCCAGTTCCGTGGCGATTGTTATCTCGCCGACGAATGACGCAGGCATTCCCTCACCGCTCTCCGACTCGGCGCGTTTCTTGATCAGGGCAATGACGTCCGTTGCGAATTGATCGGCCATTCTGTTTCCTGTCTTTCTTTCCCGCGTTTCGACCTGGACGCGGCTCAGTTCCTGAGGCGCGCCGCGTCGCGAAAGCCATCACGCTTGGGCAACTGACAAAGCCCAATGCTCATAAAGCCGGATCAGGTCCGGCCGGTGTGTGGCGTAGGTGCAGTATGACGATGTGAGCCGCTACACCGTGCGCGTCTCCCAGTCTGTCCATAGGCTCGGAAGAAGTCGGACCCGGTCAGTTGCAACTCCCTTTCCCAGCACTCCACTGCCCGGTAGAGCGCATGAAAAATCTCCTTTCGGGCGGTTTCTTAAGACGCTCGCCACGCCATGAGGCAGTGGGGGCATCGGTGTGCGTCAGGTGCTTCTGCCCATGCAGGATTCCAGAACATTGATGAAATCGTTTGTTTCGATGAAAGGCATCCACACTTTGGATAGTTGACCACGCGTTTCAAAGATCGTGAACTACATCTCGTCGTTGTGCTCGACGCACTCCCGACAGAGCGCAACCTCATGGGCGCGGCATGCAGGATTAACCGAGCCCAGCCGGTCATGAGTGCGGCCGGCGCTCGGCTGCTCGATTATTTGCGCGATAAGCTCGCGACCATGTCCGCGGAGGTATTCAAACTTAACGCTGCGTCCGGGAGCTCTTGCCCTCCAGTTCGCGACGCTCTCCCGCCCATCCAGTGCTCGTTTATTTCGTCGGATAGTTTGACCCGGCTCTACCGAATCGCCGCTTCAGGATCATTCTTCCCGATTTCGTCACGCTCGTATTTTCTGCCGCGTCCTACACCGATTGGGCGCGAACAAAACTGAGCGCCTTGGAACCCGAACCCGTGCGTCGTGACCGGGAGCATCCGGGGCGAACTCATCCGCTCGGGGGCATCGCATCACCGGACGGCGACAGGCACGGTCGACCGGCATCTCGGCATCGGCTGGGAATTCGTCCATGGTCTGCATTGGCGACGACGCTTCCTGAGGCCACGTAGCCCTTATGCCAAGCTGGGCGCCCGGTTTGCGGCATCCGTGCCTACCCTCTTCGGACCTCGTGGGTTCCAACCGGCGACGAGGCGTGCATAGGCGCCCTCGGCCTGCTCCACCCAGCGGCGCTCTTCTTCCCGGTGGCTCTTTATGTTGTAGGCGTGCGCTCCCTTTTGGCCGCGCACAGCCTTGCTCCCGGCCTTGAGTTCCACATCGCGCAAGCTTCTTGGCATGCAGGGAGGGTCGAGCCTACGCGTAACTCTCGCCCTTCTCAACAGATGACAGATCACGACAGAGAGTTTGCGTGCGGTTGCCACGGCCGCGACATGCTGTCCGCGCCGGGCTCGCACGCCGCAGGGAGAAGGCTCGCAACGGTCCGGGAGCACGAGCGGCCGCCCAGGCCGCCTCGACGAGCATGCCGCGCGCATGACCACGGCCCTGCTTGGTGATCCGCCCATGGTAGGCCGGACCTGGCCGGACTGCTGGACGCTTGGGTTCAACCCGAGATAGGTCACGAGCTTCTGCGGATCGTCGAAGCGCGACACGTCGCCGATCGCCGCCCTTCATCGCCAGCGCGACGGTGATGTCGACGCCGGGAATGGTCATCAGCCGCTTCACGCCTTCATCCTCGAGAGCCGAGCGGACAAGATCGCGTTCGATGACCTGGAGGTCTTCGCCCAATCGGTCGAACTCGCGCAGATGCCCATCGATCGCGAGGCGCTCGTCCTGCGGTACGACCTGCTCGATTACCAGGTCCGACCCTTGGCGCCGCACAGGTCGGCATGCGGGCAGGACGGATCAGGTGGCTATGAAGGATCGACTGGATGACGCTCTTCAATCGAGATCTCTGTCGGACAATCTGATTGCGCCGTGTCACCTGTCGACGCAGAGCCTGCGTCGGCTCGTCCGCAATCCAGACTTCTGGCAAGAAGCCGCTGGCATAGAGCTGCGCAAGAACGTCGGCGTCGATCGTCGTTTTGATCTTGGCATAGGCAACGATAAACACCTGTTTCGGCTTGGCGATCCCCACCTTCTTCACATGCGGCGCAATCACAGCTGCAGCGGACGTCGCGCTGCCGGTGGCCTCGATCACCCCGACATCGTTCGGCGACAGCTTCGCGGCGAACGCCGCCAGCAGATCGCGCCGCATGTCGACGCGGCCGAGTCGCCTGAGCCTGCCCTCCTCCCATGCCACTGCTTCGGCGAAGGCGCGGTGAATATCCAGTCCGATGATAAGCATGCCCGTTCCTCCTTCTTGGCTCGGTCAAAGACGGGAGCTGGCGGGCAACACGACATCTACTGATCCGCGCTCGCAGCGCATCCGGGAAAGTCGCCAGGGGCGGCCATGTAACGAGCTCGGGCTCTCAGCCCACGGTCTATTGACGGCCTGCCTGCACCTTTGTGCTCCCGGTGCCCCACGTCCCGGATGGGCTCACCATAAGGGCGTTCCAAAACAAGAACAGCAGGACGAGAAGACACCACAGATCACATACCGGATAGCGGCAAGGCCAAGCGCTTCGTTCAGATAGGCTTGCGCCAATGGGCTTAGGCCGAGCCTACAACAGCTCTCAAAAACGCTGCCGGACTGCTGCATTGGCTCGCCGATACAATTGGCACAGGCCTCACGGCAGCTTAGGATCAAACCGCCCATCAGTCGCCTCGGACTGGAAAGGTGCACCCTATTAGATTCCACGCCCAGCTAGGTCGGGGCCGCCGAAGACGCTGGTTGATAGCCCGGCGCCATCGGCCCGGCGTTTCAAACTGCCAATCTCTGACCTGCACAGTACGAACGATTGCTCGCTTCGGCAGATCACGCGGCTCATATGTCGGACCTTAACGTCATCCATCATAAACTTTTTGCGACAAAAGATTGCAAGAATGCTAAATTGTTAAAGTCGTTTGTTTCGGTTAAAGGCATCCATCCCATGGATGGCTGATGACATGCGTTTCAAAGGACTTGATCTAAATCTCCTCGTTGTGCTCGACGCACTCCTGACGGAGCGTAATCTCTCGGCGGCGGCACGCAGGATCAACCTGAGTCAGCCCGCCATGAGTGCGGCCGTCGCCCGACTGCGCGATTATTTCCGCGATGA
The DNA here is from genome assembly GCF_003997725.1 of Mesorhizobium sp. M4A.F.Ca.ET.050.02.1.1. Taxonomy (NCBI): domain Bacteria; kingdom Pseudomonadati; phylum Pseudomonadota; class Alphaproteobacteria; order Hyphomicrobiales; family Phyllobacteriaceae; genus Mesorhizobium; species Mesorhizobium sp. M4A.F.Ca.ET.050.02.1.1. Next base: position 17,224 of record NZ_RZSG01000015.1, on the reverse strand, counting down.
ACTGTTTACGATAAGAGGTCGCGAACGATTTCTAACCCCGCGTGCGGCAGCATTTGCCCCCGCAGTTCGCGACGCTCTCCAGCACATCCAGTGCTCGATTATTTCTTCGGATCCGTTTGACCCAGCTCGAGCCGATCGCCTCTTCAGGATCATTCTTTCCGATTTCGTCACGCTCGTGTTTTTCGAAAAGCTTGTGGAGCGTATTTCACGGGAAGCCCCCGCCGTCAGCTTCGAACTGCTGCCTGTCGACGATAGCCCCGATGAGCTTCTCCGGCGCGGTGACGTCGATTTTCTAATTCTACCGGATATGTTCACGTCGAGTGTGCATTCAAGCATTGCGCTGTTTGACGAGAAGCTCGTGTGCGTAGGCTGTCCCACAAACAAGCAGCTGCCACAGCAGCTTACATTCGAGAGATACATGTCGATGAGGCACGTCGCGGTCAGGTTCGGGCGTACGATGAAGCCGTCTATCGAGGAATGGTTTTTGCTTGAGCATGGCCTTAAGAGACGTGTCGAGGTCGCCGTGCAGGGCTTCAGCATGATTCCACCTATGGTGTCCGGCACAGCTCGTATAGCGACCATGCCCTTACGGCTGGTCAGGCATTTCGAAAAAACGTTCCCCCTGCGGGTTATCGAACTTCCGCTGCCATTTCCCACATTCACCGAGACCCTCCAATGGCCGGCCCTCCACAATAGCGATCCGGCAAGCATCTGGATGCGGGAGATAATGATACAGGAGGCATCTCGGATGGCTGCCCCGCTGTGAACCCTCGGAAAATTCAGGCGCACCTATAGTCACTACACCTGTCACCATCTACTTTGACGACAATAGCCCTCGCCGGATAAAGTCGATGCTGGCGGCAAGTGCGCCTGCGAGATCGTCCAGAGAATGGACTTCCTCGATCAGCTCGAACGAGAAAGGTCCCGCGTAGCCGCCATCCAGCAGCGCCTGAATCTGGCTGCCATTGTCGGAACCTGCAAGAAAGCGATCGGGGTAAATCCAGAAGGTCGGGTCGTTTACGCTTGAAATGTGCACCAGGCCGGTAAGCTCGCAGAACAGGCATGTCTCCCCGGCCAGGGTGTGGTGGAACGTGTCGTGCACGAGGCGAAAGACGGACTGGCCATCAACCGCGGCAACGGCCTCGGCCGCTTCCTTCTTTGATCGAAGCGAGCAGGTTCGGAAACCCAGCGGCTCGATGAGACCGATCAGACCCCGCGACTGGAGGATTGGCTTGATCTCGTTTAGAGCGAAACGAAGATTGTCCTGGCGCTCGCTATTGGTGGGCCACGAGCTGCGGTTGGCCGGCACCAACACGAGCGTCTCTGCCCCGCACGCCGTCGCATAATCGGCGAGGTTGCTTGCCTCGGCCTGACGCGTTGGAGTCCAGTCGTTGAACCGCTGCAAGGCGTTGACAGAGATGATCGTGACGCCCGCTTCGGTAGCGGCAAACCGAACGTCCGCAGCCGGAATGCCGCGTGCGACAGGATTGCTGAAATGAGGGTAACGGATTTGGACGTCGGTCAGGTCTTGGTCACGGGCAAGCGCGAAAAGCGCACTGACGTCAAGGCGGGGCGCCGCCATGTGATCGAGTGCAAAGCGGGGCGATACCTGGCGCATTGCTTGACTTTCCTTCCATGAAGCGCGGCTGCCATTTCGGCATCCGGCTTCTTTCAAGACGGAACCACGCCGGTTCACAGATCGGACAGAGACGGCCGAGTCAATCGAGCTTTCCTTTCATCGGTGAAAGGAAAATGGGCGCTCATGATAGAAATCCATCAAGGTCAAATATTTTCCGGAAGATAAATGTCGAACGGCAGAAATGTCTGCCCCGGGCTCTCCGCGACGCCGGCTTTGATGGCCCGCTCCATTGCCATTATCAGCTCCTGGCAAAGTCGGCGCATTGGCGTGCCGACCGCCATCGTCAAGATGTCATCCGCAAGCGCCCCACGTGACTGCGGCGTCATTTCACTCACGATCGCGACGAGATCCTGACCGCTCCCCTCTTCTCGGAGCGCGGAAATTGCTCCCTCTATACCCCCGCCGGCCATATAGAAGCCGACGAGCTCTGGTTCCCGCTGCATAAGATCCAGCAATTTTTCGTAAGTGAGCTGCCGTTCATCAAGGTTCACGAGCGGATCAAGCACCTCGAATTTGGGCGCGTTCTCACGAAAATAGGCACGAAAGGCCGTTTCCCGCGTCGCATGCGCCTGGAAGCGATGGCTTCCGACAAACACCGCCACCTTGCCGGGCCGTTTTGCGGCCTTGGAAAACACCCAAGCGGCAGTCCGTCCGACCTTGCTGTTGTTGAGGCCGATGTAGCCCTCGCGCACGCCATCGGCGAAGTCGGATAACAGCGAAAATACCGGGATACCTTTCGCCTTGAGCTCCTCGACTGATGCTGTGATTTTCGGGTGATCGGCCGCCACCATGGCGATCGCCTGGCAGCGGCTTCCAAGGTCCTTAAGAAGCGGGAGCAGGTCACGCGGCAAATGTGACTGCGCGAACTCGATGATCGGAAGGCCGTGGAAGGATTTAGCCATACTGACCGACTCTTCAATATTGCGAGCGAAATCTTGGTAAAAATCGTGGGCAGGTTTTCTCAAGATGAAGCCCAGCTTGTAGTGCGGCAGGTGCTGCTGCAAGCGCTGTTTGATGAGACCGGCAGCATGATAGCCGATCGCGTGCGCGGCCGCATGGACCCGCTGGGCGGTCTCCTCTCGCACCGGAAGGCGGACGTTCAGAACCCGATCGACTGTTGCTACGCTGACTCCGGCTTCGCGGGCGAGATCGGCAATTGTGACGCGCTTTCCCCTAGCGATTCTGATCGGCCGGTCCTCCGTCATCCGGTGCGATCCCGCGACGGCTTGGGGCGGCAAGCTGAAATAGTTACCACACCCCACGGTTGATAACGCATTCGACGAACAGCGCTCCATGCGGACCCAGATGAGTTTCCGTGAACCGTTCGTTTGCTTAGGGGCTTCATGGTGTTGTATTACTCTCCGCGTTAGTACACTATTTCCAGCGCTCTTTGGAGGCCGGCAATTCGACTGCTGTGAAGGCCGTGACTTACACGTCGCGCTATTGCTTGCTTGCGGGGAGCCCGTTTGATGTAACCCTAACCGCGGAAAGCGGCTTCCATCCGGGACTGGTCCAATTCGCCTTCCCAGCGAGCGACAACGAGCGATGCCACCGCATTACCGACTAAATTCGTCAGCGCGCGGCATTCCGACATGAAGCGGTCCACGCCAAGAATTAGAGCCATTCCGGCAACGGGAACACTCGGCACGACAGACAGAGTAGCGGCCAATGTGATGAAGCCGGCGCCGGTGACGCCTGCCGCACCCTTCGAGGAAAGCATCGCAATTAGCAGCAGGAGGATCTGATCGGCAATTGACAAATCTGTGTTCGTCGCCTGCGCGATGAAGAGGGCGGCGATCGTCATGTAGATATTGGTGCCGTCCAGATTGAATGAGTATCCAGTAGGGATGACGAGACTTACGACCGAACGCGCGGCGCCGGCCTTCTCCATCTTCTCCATGAGCGAGGGCAGCGCGGCCTCCGAGGAGGACGTTGCCAGGACAAGCAGCAGCTCGTCCTTGATGTAGCGGACAAGAGAAAAGATCGAGAAGCCGTTGCAGCGGCAGACCACGCCGAGAACCCCGAACACGAAGAGGAAGGCGGTCAGATAGAACGTCGCGACCAGTATCGCGAGGTTGGCCACCGAACCGATTCCGTATTTGCCGATCGTAAAGGCCATAGCGCCGAAGGCGCCGATGGGTGCAGCCTTCATCAGAATGCCGACGAGCTTAAAAATGGGGGCGGTGAGCGCCTGGAGAAAGGTAACGACCGGCCTGCTCGTCTCTCCGGTCATCGCCAGAGCAATGCCGAACAAGACCGAGAAGAACAAGACTTGCAGGATGTCGCCTTCCGCGAAGGCACTGGCAATCGTTGACGGGATGATGTTCATCAGGAAGCTGGTCACGGACTGCTCGTGAGCCGTGGCCACATAGCCCTTAACGGCTTCGACATCGAGCGAGGCCGGATCGATGTTGAGGCCGGCGCCAGGCTGAACGATATTCGCGACAATCAGCCCGACAACGAGTGCAAGCGTCGAGAAGGTAAGGAAATAAACCATCGCCTTGGCGGCAACTCGGCCGACCTTCTGCAGATCGCTCATGCCGGCAATGCCGGTCGCAATTGTCAGGAAGATGACAGGTGCGATAATCATCTTGATGACTTTGATGAAGGCATCGCCGAGCGGCTTCAGGCTTTGGCCGGTTTCCGGATAGAGGTAGCCAATTGCGGCTCCAAGGACCATGGCGGCAAGTACCTGCACGTAGGTCCGGGCAAAATGGCGCTTGCGGGGCGCTGCGATCGCGCGGGGGACTCTTGGAACCAACATCGTTTCTCTCTCCCTGACCGGATCGGGGTGGGGGCTCCTCCTTCTCCCATGCTGCGCTCCGGTCGAGCGCTGCTGTCATCTCGGAGCAAGCGCCGTGCCAACTGGACGCCTGTCCCGTCCAGCGAGATTGGTGCAGTTGCGCACTGGAACCCTCCACCTTGCCGGAATTCTGCACTCGAGGCTCGCCAAAGATCGCGTCTGAGGAAGTGCTTCATCAGAGAGGGAATTGACCAGGTCGCCTTGCGCCCGTGCCCTTTGATGTTCGCCGCAGATCGACTGCCGGTTGCCTTGGTGACTTTGGTTTGTCAGTTTTGGAACGGAATGCGCGCAAACTGCAGGATATCCTACACGCCCATCAGAGCACGCGGTACAAGCGATTAAGCGTAGGAGCGCATTGAATCTCCGAGGTCAAAAAATCTTGAATAAGGTCCGCGTGCGAAGTGAATCCGCAACTCGTCAAAGTTCTCCACCGTTTGATCAAGCGGTCGCGTTTCCTGGCGCTGCAAGATGGCGTTATCTGATGGCTCAAGCGCTGGAACGCCCAGGAAATCCCAAACCGCTCCCAAGCATTGGGCAGGTTCGTGAAGTAGGCTCTCGTATTCCATTACAAGCAGGTTGGTCGACGTGAAGGAGTCCATAACGCGAGCGTGAAAATCGTCGGCGGCTTTGAAATAAGCCTCACAGTCGGCGATTGACAACCTGACGCTCGGTGGCCGAGCGGTATCGTTGTCCGAGCTGAACTTCAGCCACTGACCGCTTTCCCTGGCCTGCACAAAGGATCGGAGCGATTCCAATACGTTTCGGCGAACAACGAGGATGACCTTGAGTGCTGGCCAACGAGCTAATTCCGCAAAGAATGCTGGACGCTCGCGAAACTGAGGTTCATTGATCTTGCAGCCAAGATGCGTCACATTCTTGTAGTCGCGCATAGGGCAGCGCACATAGGCAAGCTCAAGAAGCTCGCGATCCGTGCCTAGCAGGCGATCCGTGCTGGGCCAATTGGGATCATATTCGTTTAGCAACTCACCGTTACTCAGAACGGTCGGATGCTCGTTTAGCAATTCTTCTAAATAGTGTGTTCCGGTCCTTGGCATAGCAAGGATCACAAAAGGCTCAGGAGTTGGTTCGTTGTGGGTCATTGCATGTGTATCCAACTAAATAATGGCCGCGACGGTCTGGGGACGCGCACAAGAAGCTTGGCTGCTATCGCTTGAACGCTCCGGGTGGGTCCGCGCGCCTCACCACCCAGCCTGTACTCCGAGGTGTGGTCGCGAAGATGGGCGCGTGCCTGCAGCGGCTGGGTGGCGCCCGGCTTCGGCGTTGTTGTACCACTCGCGATTCCTGGCACACGCATGCCTCCGGGCCGCTGGGGGCAGTTTGCAATCCGGCATTGCGGACCTCCTTCTCGTTGATGGGCGTAGGTAAGCGTCAACGCATTAGTCGTCGATGAAACAGTCCAGCCGACAGAAAAAAAGGCAATACAGCGAACATGCAAAGTGCGCCTATATGCAGCCCTACATTGTCGCCCAGGCGGCCGAGCATCACCGGACGGATTAGATCGATAGAATTCGCCAGCGGCGAGAAGGCCGCAATCTGCTGAAACACTCCTGGCAATTGGCCGACTGGAAAAACCGCGCCCGAAAGGAACAGCATGGGTGTGATGACAAGCGTCTGATAGAAAATAAAATAGTGATAACTGGGCGCGAGCGCGATGACGAGCATGGCCAGGCTCGCAAAGGCGAACCCGGTGAGAGCGATGACCGGCAGCACGTAGAGAACCGACGTCCACGCGGCATAACCTAGCGCGGCGGCAACAATCGCAATTGTCGTACCGGCCAGAAAGGCCTTTGTGGCTGCCCAGGTCAATTCACCGAGAACGATGTCGCCGAGGGTAAGTTGTGTGTGCAGGATTGCTTCCCAAGTGCCCTGATCGCGCATTCGACCGAAAACCGCGTAAATTGTTTCGAAGGTTGATGCTGTCATCGCGCTCGTCGCAACCATGCCGGCTGCCAGAAAGGCGATGTAGGATGCACCTTCGATGCGGCCTACCAACAGTCCAAGGCCAGTGCCGAGCCCGAAAAGGTAAATCATCGGATCAGCAAGGGTGCCGAGCATTGAAGCAAATGCCACCTTCTTCCATGCCAGATGATTGCGGCGCCACACCGCGATCCAGTTCCAGGCGTTGGCGGGTAGAGCGGCCGCAAAACGTTCACCCATTGCTCACTTCTCCATCTCACGTCCGGTTAACCTCAAGAAAACGTCCTCCAGACTGGGTGGACGCTCTAGAATACGCAGACCCGCTCGACCGCGAAGCTGGATGCGCACATCCTCCGGCTCAGGCGCATAGCAAAAGAGCGTCTCGCCGCTTACCTCGACACGCTGAACGTACGGTCTGATCAGCGAAATCAGCTCCTGTGGATTGCCGCCGAAGATCTCGATCACGTTGCACCCAATGTACTCGTCGATCAGCGCATGAGGACTGCCCTCGGCGATCTTGCGTCCCCGCTCGAGAACACACAGCCGATCACAAAGCCGCTCAGCCTCTTCCATGAAATGGGTGGTCAAAATGATCGTTTTTCCGCTCGCCAGCAGGAAACGAAGTCGCTCCCAGATCAGATGGCGGGCATGCGGGTCGAGGCCGGTCGTGGGCTCATCCATCACAAGCAACTGGGGGTCGTTGATCAGAGCACGTGCCAGCGTCAGGCGCCGCTTCATCCCGCCGGATAGCAGGCCGACACGTGAATCCGCCTTGCTCTCAAGGCGAGCGAACTCGAGGAGCCGTGGGATGACGGCGTTGATCTCTCTTGTACTCATGCCGAAGTAGCGCCCGAACACCAACAGGTTCTCGCGTACCGTAAATTCCAGGTCGAGATTGTCGAACTGCGGGACCACGCCTATGCCCTTGCGGGCCAAGCGGCTGCGTGCCGGCACTGGTAGACCGAGGACTGTTATATCACCCGCGTCAGGCCGGGTCATACCGAGGAGCATACGCGCAATCGTGCTCTTGCCTGCGCCGTTCGGCCCCAGCAGACCGAAGCACTCTCCCGATGCAACGGTGAAGGACAGCCCGTCCACAACGAGCTTGTTTCCGAATAATTTGGTTACGCCGGTAAGGTCGATTGCTACATTGGACATGCGTCTATCTCAAGCGGAATGAGTCCGATTGGCCACCGGCAGCTTACTTGCGAATTCTGGTTCAGAGCAGGCCACCGCCTTGAGATGGCACCTTTGGAAAGTCGCGGCCGGAGCGACGCGTGTATCGCTTCCGCCAAAGAATAACGTCAAGATGCCACGTGTCGCTTCCAGATAGTTCCCGTTCTGACCATAGGTAACTCGAAAGCTTCACCCCGTGTCGACTGACACAACTTACTCGGTCACTCGGCGCTGCAAGGCCGTCAGACTTCACCAGCTGTGAGCGAAAGATCTGCAGTATGAAGTGACTCCGCAATTCCAGAATTGCCCGCAGCATTTGCTCCGGCAAGCGGCATCGCGCTTGTGATTTCCTTTGTGCTCCTGTTGGGCAGGGGAACACTTTTACGCGACAGCCAATCGCTATTGCTCAATGTACACAGGGCGTAAGCCTTCAAGGGGATCAACAGGAATATCCTGATTAACGCGTGCATTGAATAGCCGATGAATCGAAGCTGCCGAGTGCGGAAAGATAACACCGTAGATCTGATTATGGTCATCGTGACAATAGCCAGCACCGTCCACCAATTTACTGTATGTGAAAATAGTAGCTCACCGAGCGCCGTTACTACCGCGATGCCGAGCAACAATGGGCCGAGATTCTCTCCCATCACATCCAAAGTTAGATAGCGATCCAGGCCACGCAGTAGACCTCGCGCAAGCATCGTGTCCCGGAAGGTGCTTCGTGCCCAGCGGAGTTGTTGGCGCAAATAAGGTCCCATCTTGTCCGGAACGACTGTCGCCGCGACGGCACCTGGAACGTACTCGGTTCGAAAGCCTGCTTTCAGCATGAGGATCGTAAGATGACGGTCTTCACCGAAGTCGCTTGGTTTCCCCCTGAACAGCTGCGTCTCGTATTGATCCAGCAGAGAAAGGAGACAAGACCGGCGGTACATTGCACATGGGCCGCAGCAGCACATGACCGCACCAAAGCGACCTTGCGCCGCGCGCTCCTCATTGCAAGCCAGCCAGTATTCCATATCGATCAATCGGGTCAACCAAGTGTCGCTGCGGTTGTATGCCGTCAGCTGGCCCATGGCCGCTCCGACCATGGAATCCCGCATTTTTACTGCAAGCTTTGTGATGACGTCGGACGCAAGTGTCGTGTCAGAGTCGACGCTGAGCACGAAATCTCCAGATGAGCGGCGGATGGCGGCGATCTGCGCCTTGCGTTTGCCAACATTCTCGCGGAGCAGAATGAAATTGAATCTCGGGTCGCCCTCGTAGGCGTGATGTACCGGGATGACGGCATTACGATTTCCAGAACCGTCGTCAACCAGATAGACCTGAAATGTTCCGGCGTAATCTTGATTTGCAATGGAAGCTAAACACGCCGCGAGTGTGCGCGGGTCCTCATTGTAGCAGGGGATAATGACATCCACGCTCGGCCAACGGTCGGATCCGAACAAGCTTTCCGACGGCGGCGTAACATTTTCCGGTTGGGAGTAGACCGCTTGCATGCCTCTGTAAACAGTCGAGAGCACCGCATAAGACGAAACGGCAACAGTACTGGCTGTGGTGAGAAGGTCCATAGGATCTCTGTTTGTTCAGGGGTGTTGAGGAAGTGATCGGATTACAAATCCGCGGCCGTGCAATTCTGGAATTAGGCGTGACAACGCTGTCACCGTCTGGTCGCGCAGACTGGCTTGATTGCCTGGTTGCAATTCGTCGGGAGCGCACCCGTCGTGCAACAGCACGATTGCGCCCGGCCGGATATCGGCGAGCACTCTGTCGACGATGGCGTCAACGCCGGGGCGAGACCAGTCGCGTGGATCAATGGACCAATGGACGGGCGCCAATGCCGCACCCGCTGATGCAGCGATTACTTCTTCGGTCCAGATGCCATACGGTGCACGAAAGTACCGAACCATGGCCTGCGGGCAAGCCATCCCTATGACTCTGTTTGCCTCAACTATCTGGCAGTCGACTTCGACGGACCCGCATTTGGCCAGGTCCGGATGAGTCATCGTGTGGTTGGCTATACCGTGCCCGTCTGTAATAATTCGGCGAACGAGTTCCGGCTCGTCGGCCGCGTAGGCCCCAACAACGAAGAAGGTCGCCGTCACCTGATGTTGCGCCAGCACATTGAGTATCTGCGGTGTGAAAAATGAATTGGGACCATCGTCAAACGTCAGATAGACGCTGCGCTCTGCAGTGCCATCGGCATTGTCACTCTGCCCTTCGCATATGTAGTCCAGAGGCTTCATAGTTCCGGACCGTTCCGGTCGATCAGGGTACCGGACGGCCACTCGTCCATCGAGCGTCCGATCGGCGAAACCAACACGAGTACGTCTTCCAGGCGCGTGGGCGGCAGGTCGGGATGCACATCTGGACGGGTCGATCGTACGCGAACGCCCGACACAATGTTCGCGAGGCCGGCTCTGCAGAATCTTTCGACATGGTTTCGCAGCGCGTGCCGAACCGTGCCGAAAGCGAATGGAACACCCAACTGATGGAGCACTGGGTACGCCACGCGCATCGAAAAACCGATTCCGAGCCCTTCAAGATCCGGACGAACCGCGTACAGGCCCAATTCAGCGACGATCAAGTCGACCTCGCCAACTTTGATGAAGCGCCGCAGCATGCCGATGTGAGCCGCTACCCCATGCGCGTCGTAGCCGATTGCGCGGAATTCCGGCCTCGCGCCGGCCCAACTGCGGCCGCCTTCGAATGGCTCCGCGTTGAAGGCGCCAGTCCGTCCATAGGTCTTTCGAAAAAAGTCGGAGAGTTCGACATGGTCGGCCAGTTGCAGCTCATTTTCCCAGCACAACTTCCAATCGACATTCGGGCGCATGGAAGACCTCACCTTGGAGCTGTCTGGTTGAGATAAATGTCCAAGCATTGGTTAAATAATTGGCATCGCACCAACGGGGCGTAACTTGTGGAGACCGCCGAAAGACCAAGCCGTAATGCAGATGCGACTGACTTTGTGCGCCCCGCACACCAGATGATGCTCCTCGGATCCAACGCAACCATGGGAACTACCTATCTTTCCAACTTGAAGCGCCTCTATGGGACCTGCAGCAAAAACGGTAAAATCCTTTGTTTAGATGAAAGGTATCCACGCTTTGGATAACTGGGCGAATGCGTTCCATATGGCTGGTCAATTATCGTCGTCACGCTCGAGGCACTTCTGACGAAGCGCAAAGCTCACGCCCGCGGCACGCGCGGCCGTTGCCGGGCCGCGCGATTATCTCCGTAAGAGCCGAGCGGAGCTCAGACACGACGATTGATCAGAATCTGATTCGCGGGTTCAGTATCTCTTTCGTGTATCCAGCTCTGGGCTGTCCTTTGGCGGGAGTTAGGTTCGCCCAGGTTCTGAGCCTGGGGCGTCGGCCCGTTCGCCGCACAGGCTCCTTCGCACATCGTCGAGGCCGAGAAAGAGGGGGCCACACAGCTCCCCCTGTACTTTCCACCACCCGACACCAGCGCTCACCCAGGGCGCCGGCCTTGCTCACCTCAACGGATAGCGCACTCGCGCCGCTTCACGATTAAAAGAATTCTACAAGCAGATGCCTGTTTGATCGTGAGACGTCCGCTGCCAATTCCCGCATCGCAGAGGCAGCCAATAGCGCTCGCTTCACATAGTGGTCCGGCAAGCAGCTAGATACGACAGGTGACCTCAAATGAGGCGTCTTGCATGGCTTCTACACCTGCCTGAATGCCAGAACTGCGTTCGTACCGCCCATGGCGAAGGCGTTGCTCATGGCGACGCGCACCTTGCGCTCGCGCGGCACATTGGGTGTGATGTCGAGGTCGCAAGCGGGATCTGGCTCGCGATAGTTGGCGGTCGGCGGCACGACGTCCTCTTGGATTGCCATCACGCAGGCGATCATTTCAAGCGCGCTCGCTGCGCCGAGGCAATGCGCGTGCGTTGACTTGGTGGAAGAGATGGACATCAAATAAGCGTGGTTTCCAAACACACGCTTGATCGCCGCCGTTTCAGTCTGATCATTGCTTTTGGTACCGGTGCCGTGCGCGTTGAGGTAGTCGACGTCCTCGGCATTCAGCCCGGCATCGGCAAGGCAGGCGCGCATCGCCGACGCTGGCCCCTCGACAGATGGCGCGGCAATGTGGAAGGCATCGGCGGAAAGGCCGACGCCGGCGATCTCGGCAAGAATTGTGGCACCACGCCTCGTGGCATGCTCGTAGCTTTCCAGCACGGCCATGCCCGCACCCTCGCCCAGCACCAGGCCCTTCCTATCGGCGGAGAAGGGCCGGCAGGTATCGGGTGAAAGCACGCGCATTGCTTCCCATGCTTTCAGCACGCCCCATGCGAAGGGTGCGTCGCTGCCTCCGGAAACCATTACGTCGGCCCGGCCCAGCTTGATCTGGTCCACCGCCGAGGCGATCGCATGGTTGGCCGAGGCACATGCGGAGGTCACCCCGAAGACCGGCCCGCGCAAGCCGAGGCTCAAGCTAAGATGGACGGAAGCGGCGCTGGGCATCACCTTTACTCCAGTGAAGAGTTCAGCACGGATTGCGCTACCCAAAAGCAGTGAGCGGTAAGTTTGTTCTGTTGCGTATGAACCGGTAAATCCGACGCCCACTGTCGCGCCGAAGCGATGGGCATTCCCCTCGTCCCAGGAAAGTCCGGCCTGCCGCATGGCTTCGCGCGCTGCAAGCACGGCGAGCAAGCTGAAGCGGTCCATGGAGATGAGATGCCCCCGGTTGATGTCGTGCTGGGGCAGCGCCTTGATCTCAGCGCCGGTCATGCCCTCCAGGTCATGAAGCTCGGAATTGGCGATCGGGCCGATGGCGGAGCGGCCTTCGCGCATCTCTTTCCACATAGAGGCGGCGTCGGTGCCCAGTCCGCACAGGCCGCCCACTCCGGTGATAACGACGCGCCTGTCCATTCAAGCCTCCTTCGCAAGCAAGCCGCGGACGGCTTCCACGACGTCGCCGACATTCTTGAGATTGGACCAGGCATCGGCCGTGTTCATGTCGATCTTGATGCCGTAGGCCTGCTCCACATCCCAGAGGACGTCCGCCAAACCCAGCGAATCAAACCCGAGCGCGTCCAGTTCCGTGGCGATTGTTATCTCGCCGACGAATGACGCAGGCATTCCCTCACCGCTCTCCGACTCGGCGCGTTTCTTGATCAGGGCAATGACGTCCGTTGCGAATTGATCGGCCATTCTGTTTCCTGTCTTTCTTTCCCGCGTTTCGACCTGGACGCGGCTCAGTTCCTGAGGCGCGCCGCGTCGCGAAAGCCATCACGCTTGGGCAACTGACAAAGCCCAATGCTCATAAAGCCGGATCAGGTCCGGCCGGTGTGTGGCGTAGGTGCAGTATGACGATGTGAGCCGCTACACCGTGCGCGTCTCCCAGTCTGTCCATAG
>NZ_RZSG01000015.1:0-4190 GCF_003997725.1 Mesorhizobium sp. M4A.F.Ca.ET.050.02.1.1 | reverse complement strand
ATCACGCTTGGGCAACTGACAAAGCCCAATGCTCATAAAGCCGGATCAGGTCCGGCCGGTGTGTGGCGTAGGTGCAGTATGACGATGTGAGCCGCTACACCGTGCGCGTCTCCCAGTCTGTCCATAGACTCGGAAGAAGTCGGACCCGGTCAGTTGCAACTCCCTTTCCCAGCACTCCACTGCCCGGTAGAGCGCATGAAAAATCTCCTTTCGGGCGGTTTCTGTTCTGCCCATGCAGGATTCCAGAACATTGATGAAATCGTTTGTTTCGATGAAAGGCATCCACACTTTGGATGGTTGACACGCGTTTCAAAGATCGTGAACTACATCTCGTCGTTGTGCTCGACGCACTCCCGACAGAGCGCAACCTCATGGGCGCGGCATGCAGGATTAACCGAGCCCAGCCGGTCATGAGTGCGGCCGGCCGGGTCGGGCGATAGGCAGTCATGCCCTGCCCTTCCTGCGGGTCAAGCACTCCGAAAAAACATTTCCCCCATAAATGCTAGATCTTCCGTTGCCTTTTCGCGGGCTTCTGCGTGAGGTGAGGCACGCCATCCATGGCATGTGGCACACGCACGCGATGCCAGTGCACGGTCGTTTTCTCGGCAAGGCCGTTCTCTACCTCGACCCGCACGCGCTCGCCCTGACGGACCCGGATTTCCGGGCCTGGAACGGGCCTTCGGCGCGCAATCGAGCCCGGTTCACCCGGCCCAATGGCGTCCACTTTGGGGGCGCATGCACTGCAGACCCGCTGGACCTGATCCGGGAGAGGATGGGCGCGGCGATTGGAATAGCTATGAAAGCGCATCGGACCGTGGAACTGCGCGCGCAGACTTTCGGAGGAAGGCTCGCTTTTAAACGTTATCGTGCAACTCTGACCGTTCTTCGCCTTGGCGGGTGCCGCGGAAGAATCCCGGGTTCTGCGAGCGCTGCGAGAACACCTGCGGTCGATCCTGTACCACAATCTCGCGAAGCTCGATGCTCTCTACAAACGATGTCTTGGATTCTCACGCCCTTATTTCAGCACTTCGCTCGCTTGCCCGACTCGGCCGCGGTCAGCCTTCACCGCCAATTTTATTGGCGCAGCGACGTTCCTATCGGTTCAGGCGAAGCTTCTTGAACCTGCCGCTCTCTCGTTGCCCTGGCACGATTAATCGTCCTCTCAGTCTGTCATTGGCGGAGTCGCTCCTGAGGCGCGCGCCGGCGAGTTCGAGGAGCGCGTGGCTATCTCCTCGGTCCAGCCGGATTCCGCTGCGCGCTCAGCCAATTCCTGGAAGGCCGATTCCAAGGCGAGCTGGCATTGAAGGCCGCGGTCCGGATGGTCGACTAGCTTGGTTCCACGATCGCAATGCTTGATCGCTTCATTGCAGGCCATGGGCTCTCGCCCTCTCCTTTTGCCACACGAGGCGCCAGCTCACGTGTTGTGCGCCCCGGCAACCGCTTTCACCAGCCGCTCCAGCGATCCCGCGCGCTCCAGCTCCGCAAAGAATGATGCGGCGTGACGCTACCCAGCCGGTGCTTCTCGGCCATTTGCACACATAGGGATAGTCGACCATGAAATCGGACCGAGGCGAGGCGTTGGACGTTTCAGTCTTGGTCTGAATGCGCCGCCCACGAGCCGATCGGCCTTCTCGATGATTTGGCGCACCCTCGTTGTCGACAAGCCATGTTCCTGAGCCAGGTCGGCGAAACTCTTGCCCTTCAGAAAGCCGTCGACCAGGGCTATGTTCCTATCGACGGTCGGCTAAATCCCAGCAGGCGCGCGCAGTTTTCCGGCATCATTCCGTTTGTTCATCCGCTTGTCCGCGCCCCCTGCAAATCCTACCGGGCCAAATCGGTGCTTGGAAGACCCACTCATGTCATGGCCTCGGGAAAGTACAAGGCCGACGGTTATGTGAATACGAAAGATGCTGGCGATCACCATGATCGTTGGTGACCGCTGACCTCCCCAATGTCGGCTTCGACGGCACACCGGGAGCTCTCGGCAATGTTGAATAATTCCGTTTGAAGATGGTTGACTTCGTCGTCGAGGCTCGATCCATCAGGATCGGTATCGACGATTCTATATTTGAGAAACCCAAATTCGTTTGACTCGCGCAATTCGCTGTACGGCGTATCATCGCAAGCGCGGGATTCCGACATCCTGCGAAGTGCCCGCGTTGCTGGAATCGATTTTGCGGAAGTAAAAAGGCCCCGGCGCTGGGTCGGCGCGCAGGGCCTTCAGGCATGTACGAGCTACCAGCATGTCCAGTTATGATCGTGCGCTATCATAATGAACAAACGGTGAATGATCGCTATCCGAGGTGCAGGGCGGGCGAGATGGTGGGGCGGTGGGGGACCTGTACCGCTGCAGCGGGGCCACGAGCAGCGACTCGAGCCATGCGCCACGCTGCAGGACCTCGATTTCGGGCCAAGCCTCGAGCCCGCAACTCGCCTTGCTTCTCGGAAATCATAAGGCTTTGTGGGGCGGTTAAGCAGCGCGATATGGCCGCGGCGATACGAAGTTTTCATCTTTACCCTGTTCAGACGGTCAGGCTGCCTTCGCCGCCGGCTTGGCTGCCTTGACATGGGTTATACTGCGGCGACCGTCGACGCCGATCGGAACGTCACCGTCAACCGTAGCGCGACGCACAACCCGGTGCTGGTCGCCATAGTCGTTGACCGCATAATGCTGGTTAGCACGGTTGTCCCAGATAGCGACGTCGCCTACTTGCCAGCGCCACCGCACGGTATTTTCCGGGGCAGTGACGTAGGACTGGAACACCTCGTAGAGTTTGGCGGAATCGCTCTTGGAAAGGCCGACGAGGCGCTGCACGAAATTGCCGAGCAGCAGCGACTTCTCCCCGGTTTCCGGATGGACGCGCACGACCGGATGCTCGGTCTCGTAGATCGTCGATGTGAAAACTTCCTCGAAGTGCTTCTTCTCTTCGGCTGTGGCGCGCGGGCGCACGGCTGCGTAGTCGTAGGCATTGCTATGAATAGCCCACAGATTGTCCGCCAATATTTTGAGCGGCGCCGGCAGATTCTCGTACGCGGCGTGCGTGTTGGACCAGATCGTGTCGCCCCCCGCCGCCGGAATGACGACGCCACGTAGGACCGAGAATTTCGGATAGGCATCGACGAAAGTCACATCGGTATGCCACTGGTCTGCCCTGCCACCGCCACGGCCGGAATCGAGATTGAGGATTGAGGCCGTGCCGGCTGCCGGCCCCTGCGTGGGATGAGGTACAAGGTTACCCAGACGCCGCGCGAACAATTCCTGCTCCGCATCGTCGAGATGCTCCTGGCCGCGGAAGAAGATCACCTTGTGTTTTAGAAGAAGCTGGTTGATGGCTGCTATCGCTGCGTCCGAAAGGTCTCCACCAAGGCGAACTCCTCTGATTTCAGCTCCAACACGGCTGGTCAGCGGTACAACGTCGGAGTCAGGAATTCTCTTCGTCAAGCTCGAAAGCCAAAATCCCGGCGGATCGATCAAGGATCGCATTGCGTTGTCGATGATCGTTAATGCCGAACAGCGTGGCCAGCTCGCGCCGGGCGGTACAATCATCGAAGCGACCGCTGGCAACACAGGGCTCGGCCTGGCCTGGCGGCACGAAGCGCGTGATCGCGTGTCCAAAAGCTGACAGCGTCAGACAAATGTCAGGTTCATTACAACCAACATCTGGGCACTGACGAGGTTTTTCGAAGCAATGGGCGCTAACTGCGCGCTGAGCGCGTTGGCATGGCTTTTGAGACTGAGTGACTGTGACTGCACTTAATGGGGCAAGACGAGCGATGCGCTCCTCCCTGAACCCGTGTGCCGTCTCTGAGAGGAAACCAGCTCGTGCAGAAACCTTTGGAAATAGCTTTGGACCGCAACGTGGTATTGCAGATGGAGTCCCCGGCTCCTTCGATTAGAGTCGAGAACTGGCTGCATGGCGAGCCCCTCACGAGCTTTGAGCCCGGCAAGTGTACATAGTCGAATTTTGGGCAACTTGGTGCGGCCCATGTGTGGACGGGATGCCCCATCTGATCCAGCTGCAGGGCGTCGCCAGGCGCGCCATCTGGACAGCAGGAGCTGGACTATGGGCAAGGTAACAGGCTTTCTCGAAATCGACCGGCAGGTGCACAAGTACCAGCCGGCCTCCGACCGCATCCGGCATTTCCGTGAATTCACGCTGCCGATGTCGGACAAGGAGGTCGAGAAGCAG
>NZ_RZSG01000159.1:0-9914 GCF_003997725.1 Mesorhizobium sp. M4A.F.Ca.ET.050.02.1.1 | reverse complement strand
ATCCGACACCGCCGATCGCGGCGTCGATGGCGGCTTCCGCGGTGTTGACGCGAAGCCGGGAGCGGACCGGCACGGCTACCTCGCTCTTGCCGTCGGCGAAGGTCCAGGTGGCGGGGGCTGAGAGGTTCTCGAACGTAATGCAGCTGTGCGCGGCCAAGGCTCCCGGGGTCTGCGGTGTGCCATGCGCGGCAAGATAGGCAGGGCTTGCGCAGACGACACGGCGGATCGCGCCGACACGGATGGCGACAAGGCTGGAGTCGGGCAGGTCACCGATACGCACGGCAAGGTCGATATGCTCGTCGAGCAGATGGGTTATCTGGTCCGACAGCGTCAGCCGGATATCCACCTCGGGATAGGCGGCGAGGAAATCAGTTACCACCGTCAGCACGTGCAGGCGGCCGAAGACGATCGGCGCGGTGACGACCAGTTCGCCCCTGGGCGTGCTGTATTCGCCGGCGGCGGCGCGCTCGGCCTCGCCGACCTCGTCCAGGATGCGGCGGCAGGCAGCGAGGTAGGCCTGCCCGGCATCGGTCGGTGTCAGCCGCCGCGCCGAGCGGTTGAGAAGGCGCGTGTTGAGATGCCGCTCCAATTCCGAAACCTTGCGGCTGACCGTGGCCAGCGGCATGCCTAAATGGCGCGCCGCGGCAGAAAGGCTGCCGGCCTCCACTGCGGCGACGAAAAGCGACATGGCCTCGAGGCGATCCATGGATCTTCCAGGAAATGGAAGGTGCTATTCCAGATATGCCATCTGTATCCGAAATATGGAAGGCTTATGTTTGGGTGCATCACCAGTTTTGGAGGACAGCGCCATATGAACGCCCATGCTTTCGCCAGCGACGTCGCCTTCACGCCGAGCGTCAAGGCGATCCAGGCACGTAAAGGCTCGCGCGAAGCCTATTCCCGCGTCGAGGAGCGCGGCGGCTGGCGGGATGTCATCACGCCCGACCTTGCCGCTTTCATCGCGGCGCAGACCAGCGTCTTCCTGGCGACCGCCAATGGTGAGGGTCAGCCCTACATCCAGCATCGCGGCGGACCGGCCGGCTTCCTCAAGGTGCTCGACGAGAAGACGATCGGCTTCGCCGACTTCACGGGCAACAGGCAATTCATCACCCAGGGCAATCTCGCCGACAATGCGCAAGCTTTCCTGTTCCTGATCGACTATGCCCACCGTCAGCGCATCAAGGTCTGGGGCAGGGCGCGTGTCGTCGAGGGCGACGCCGAACTGACGGCGAGCCTGATGCCGCGAGGCTACAAGGCGCGTCCCGAGCAGGTCATCTTGTTCAACGTCTCGACCTGGGATGCCAATTGCCCGCAGCACATTCCGCAGCGCTTCGAGGCGGCCGACGTGGCAGCGGCGCTGGCCGAACGCGACCGGCGCATCGCGAGCCTCGAACAGGAGGTCGAGCGCCTGCGCGGGGTCGCCGCTACGGGGTAATGCGGGCCGGCGGCTTCTCGCTCTTGACCACGGAGGCTTCCGCCAGGGCGATGCCGTCGGCGGTCTGGCGCAGCGGGACGATGCCGCGCGCCAGCGCGAGCACATATTTGCTGTATTCGGTCAAAAGCACGCGCAACGCTTCCGGCTTGGTCAGCCAGCCGCCATTGCCGAGATTGGTGTTGACCACCGGATAGGGCTCCAGCTTGGCGCCGTGCAGTAGCCGCCCCATCTCCAGCAGGCTGCGCGGCATATGGTAATTGTTGGTGACAAGGATGACGCTGCCATAGGCGTGGCTCTCCACCCATTTGGCGCTCTCCTCGGCATTGCCGATCGTGTCGAGCGCGGCGCGATCGATGTCGACGCAGCAGGAAAACAGCGCCTTGTCGCCGCCGGTCGCGGCCTGCAATTGACGGCGGCTGGCGGAAGGATGAACGCCGCTGATCAGCAGGCGCTCGCCCTTGCCGGAGGCGAGAAGGTCCATCGCCGCGTCGAGGCGCGACTGGCCACCGGTGAGCACGATAATGGCATCGGCCCTGGCGGGGTTAGCGGGCGTCGTCATGTGGCTGACGGTGCTGGCGAACCAGCCGAAGCCGCCGGCAAACAGAGCCGCTAGCGCCAGGACCGAGAAAGCACAGATCCGAAGGACCATGACAAGACGGGCCAGATTGCCGGGCCCATGCCCCCGGGTACCAGCAACTGGCATCCGTCCAGCCGTCCCGGTCGTGTCCCGCGCGTCCATCATCCTATGGTTAATCCTGAAATGCGGCCTTTGATAGATGAAAAGGCGCACATTGCGTTACGGCAGTTTCTCTTGCGTGATCAGACCCTTGCTGAACATGACCGGTTCAGCATTCGCTCGCTCCCGGTTCCGGATCATGCTCAGCTCCCATCCGGCTGGCGCATGTCGATGTCGCTGAGATAGGCGACCACGGTGGCATGGGATGTCGCCGCCGTCAGCACACCGATCACCAGCACCATCAAGCCGACGCCGAGATAGCCAGCCGAGCCGATGGCGAAATTGCCGAACAGGGCTGTCGCCTGGTCCGCCTGGGGCGTGGCCATGTTGCGCGACGACCACCAGGAAAAGACGATGAAGACCAGGATCGCGGCAGCGCCTCCTGCGGCGGCGCCCTTCATGCCGGTGACCAGGAAATGCCAGCGAAATTCGCGCGCGATGAAGCGCGCCTCGGCACCGACGAAATGCAGCACCTCGATGATATGGCCGTTGCCAGCCATAGCGCCGCGCGTCGCGAACACCACTGTCAGCACCGTCGCCGACAGCATCAGCACCAGTACGGCGATGCCGATGGTCACCGTGGTGCGGGCCATGGCCACGAGCCGGTCGACCCAGGTGCGGTGGTCGTCGAGTGCCGCGCTCGGCAGTTTGGGCGCGATCGCGGCGCGCATCGCCGCAAAGTCGGGCGGGCTGTTCTCGTCAATGGTGACGATCACCAGGCGCGGCACCGGCAATTCGTCGATGTTGAGGCCTGTGCCCAGCCACGGCTCCAGCAAGCGGGCGGTAGCGTCCCGGTCGATGATTTTGGTGCCCTTGACGCCGGGAAATTCGCTGGCGATCTGTGAGGCCTGAGCCAGCGCGGCCTCCATGTCGAGGCCGTCGACCGGCTTGATCTGGATCGTCGCCTCGCGCGAGATCTGGTTTTCCCACACCGAGGCGGTGTCGCGCACCAGGGTCACGGCGCCGAAGGTCAGGCAGGACAGGAAGGTCATGATGGCGATGACCAGCACCAGCGCCCGTCCGGCGATGTTCTGAGCCGGCACGATCGGCGCCATCCTGCGCTGGGCGCGCTGCATCACGCCAGTCATCTCGGCCGGCTGGTCATGGAGATGTTCGGCGGAAAGCTCAGTCATAGATATCCAGCCTTCCGCCGGCGAGGATCATGCGTCGCGCGTCGACCTGCTCCATCAGGCCGAGGTCGTGAGTCGCGATGACCACGGCGGTGCCGAGACGGTTGAGCTCGATAAACAGCCGAAGCAGCCGGCGCGCCAGCGGCGGGTCGACATTGCCGGTCGGTTCGTCGGCGAGCAGGATCTCGGGCTGCTCAATCAGCGCGCGGGCGATCGCGGCGCGCTGCTTCTCGCCGCCGGAGAGCACCGGCGGCAGCACATGCATGCGCTCGCCAAGACCGACCCATTTCAGCAATTCGGTCACGTCGGTGCGGTAGCTCGCCTCCTCGCGCCCGCGCACGCGCAGGGGCAGGGCGACGTTCTCATAGGTGGTCATATGGTCGAGCAGGCGAAAATCCTGGAACACGACGCCGATGCGGCGCCGCAGATGCGGCAGCTCGCTGCGCGAGATGCGCGAGCGGTCCTTGCCGAAGATGGTGATCAGCCCGCGCGTCGGCTTCAGCGACATGAACAGAAGGCGCAGCAGCGTCGTCTTGCCGGCGCCGGAAGGCCCGCTCAGGAACTGGAAGGAGCGCTCCGGTATGTGCAGGGAAATGTCGCGGAGGATTTCCGGACCCATGCCATAGCGGAGGCCGACATTTTCGAAGCGGATCACGTTCGGCGACCTGGAACTTGCGGCGGCGAAACGCCAGCCCTTTCTCTCAAAAGACCATCGGCCCGCATGGTTAACCCTTGGTTAATTTTTGATGCTTTTCGATGCATCACCGGGGTTCCGGTGGGGAAGCGTTAACCATTTGCGTTTACCCAAAAGAAACGAACAGCGAACAGGTGCTTTCAGTACTGGAGCCATATGGCTAAGGATCGAACCGCGCGCCCGGTTTCCGGCGAAATCATGGCCGGGCTGGGGACAAGTGCCGCGCTGCAACCGCGCGGGCCGGTGATCGACATCGTCGATGCCGATTACGAGGTGCTGCCGCGTCTTTCCGCTATGCCGGAAGCGCCGGCGGCGTCGCCTTCCCGCGCGACCGCCACGCCTACCATCGAAGGTATGGACATGCTGCGCAAGCCGGAGGCTGCGACCGAGCGGCAGCCGGCATCGCGCGGCGGACCGCTTTTCTGGATTGCCGGCGTCAGTGCGGCGCTGGCCGCCTTCTGGGTCTCCGGCGGCCATGCGCTGGTTCGTCAATCGCCGTTCTGGAAGGCCGCGCAACCGGCGGCGGTGTTCAGCATATCGGACATCACGTCGCGCATCGACGCGTCGGGGCTGAAACCTGTGTTGTTCGTCGACGGCGAAGCCGCCAATGACGGGGCGCAGGCCGCGCAAATGCCGCCGCTGGAGATCCGCGTCACCGGCAATGACAGCCAGGTCACCCGCTATACGCTGGGGACATCCGGCCGCTCGCTGGCGCCCGGCGAAAGATTTGGCTTTTCCAGCCGCCTCGATGTGCCTAGAAACGGCGTGAAGGCCGTGGCGGTCAACTTCGCCGGCTAAGGCGGAACAGCATCGCGCGATCCGGCGCAAAATCAAGAAGTTCTACAGCGCGTTCGCTGGCCTGAAGGTCGCGGTCCTGTAGGCAAAACGCCTGGAGGGCGAAAATGCCAGTTGTGCGCGGCAAGGATATCGAGGTCCTGTTTTCGGCGTCGGCGATCGCCCGCCGCAATCTCGAGCTCGCCAAGGAGATCGCCGGGCGCGACTACCATGACCTCCTGGTGATCTCGGTGCTGAAGGGATCGTTCATCTTCGCCGCCGACCTGATCCGGGCCATGCACGATGTCGGCCTGTCGCCCGAGGTCGAGTTCATCTTCATTTCCAGCTACGGCGCCGGAACCACCAGCGGCGAGGTGAGGGTGCTACGCGACATCGACAACGAGGTCGCCGGCCGTGACGTGCTCCTGATCGACGACATCCTCGAATCCGGCAAGACGCTCTCCTTCGCCCGCGACCTGATGCTGTCGCGCGGCGCCAGAAGCTGCGCCATCGCCGTGTTGCTCGACAAGCGCATGCGCCGCCAGACCACGCTCAACGCCGACTATGTCGGCTTCGACTGCCCGGATTATTTCGTCGTCGGCTACGGCATGGATGTCGCGCATGCTTTCCGGGAATTGCCCTTCGTCGGCGTCGTCAAGGGCGACGCCTAGGCATTCTCGGGGCGCTGGAGCGAATTCTGAAAAGGCCTCATCGACGTTTCAAATTTTCAGAAAACGTCAACGTTTCACCGCCATGTATCTTGCCATGGCAAAGCTTCTGATCGTCGAGGACGATGAATCCGTCCGCACTCTCGCCGCCCGCGCGCTCGAACGCGACGGGCACAGCGTGGCAGTCGCCTGCGATGGCGCCCAGGGCCTTTCTCTCATCGAGGCGGCGCGGGGCGGCTATGACCTCGTCGTCTCCGATATCCGCATGCCGGAGATGGACGGCATCGAGATGGCCACCGCGGCGGCGGCGCTGTTCCCGTCGATGAAGATCATGCTGATGACCGGCTATGCCGACCAGCGCGAGCGCGCCGAGGAATTGAACGGCATTATCCTCGACGTCATGCAGAAGCCTTTTACCCTCGCCGAAATCCGCGCCCGCGTCGGACGCGCCCTGAACTGCTTCGCCTGAGGTTCCGCGCCGGAGGCCCGCCCGGCACGATAGTCCAGGAATCGCATTGCGTTCACGTCGCGGTGGTCGGCGATCACGCCGTGTCGCCTGTCGGCACGAGCAACGGCGGAGCTGCTCTTAGCCGCTCGGTGCGGAAGGCAAGCAGGCCGGCGCCAATGATAAGGGTGGCACCCAGCACGGTCGCCGAGGTGGCACCTCGGCGAAGAACAGGAAGCCCCACAGCGGCGACCAGATGATGCCGGTATATTCAAAAGTGGCGACGCGGTTGGCCTGCGCAAGCCGGTAGGCCTGCGACAGCAGGATCATGCCGGCCGAGGCGACGAAGCCGCAGGCCGCCATCTTGAGAAGGTCGGGCAATGCCGGCCAGATCCAGGGCCGCACCAGGAATTCGAGGCTGGGGTGGACGGCGTGCTCTATCCCGGCAAGCCGGAACAGGCCGGCGACGAGCAGCGCACCGGTCAGGTAGGCGCCGTTCTGGTAGAACGCCATGACGGTGGAGGATTCGGTGTCGCTTATCTTGCGGGCCATCAGCTGCGAGAGGCCGTAGAGGAAGGCGGAGCCGAGCGACAGGAGCGCCGCCCAGTCGAACAGTCCGGCGCCCGGCCGCAGCATGACGAGGACGCCGAGCAGACCGATCAGGACAGTCGCCAGCGTCTGCCAGGAGACCCGTTCGCCAAGATAGGGCCCGGCAAGCGCCATGATGAACAGCGGCGCCATGAAATAGAGCGCCACCGCGTCGGCCAGCGGCAGGGCGGCGATCGCCAGATAATAGGACGTATAGGACGCGAACTGGATGAAGGCGCGCAGCGTCAGCGTGCCGAAGCGCTTCGAGAGCAGGGCTTTCAGCCCGACATCGGCGTGCACGATAACGATCAGGATCGGCAAGGCGACGATAGCGCGGATCGCCATGACCTCGGTAACCGGGTAGAGGCCCGACACCGCCTTGACGAGCGGATCCTGGAGCGAAAACACCAGCACGCCCAGACAAAGGCTCAGGATGCCAAGCACCATCCTGTTCTGCATAGGATTCGGCCCCCCGATTCGCGCGATCCCAAACCGACGCATGCGGTAAAAAAGAACCCGCCACCGTTCCAGGCAGCGGGTATGAGTGAGGACTCGATTGGTCCGCAGCCGGTTTCAAGGGCTGCATATCCAATGGGTGAGGCGACTATCCTCCGGCGTTTGACATGTTGCAAACGAATTGGAATGATGCCAGCAATCAAAATTGCTTATGGTGGATGCGATGAAGCCGACGCTCGACAGCGATCTCCTGCGCACCTTCGTTGCGGTGGCCGAAACCGGCAATTTCACCAAGGCGGCGGAGCAGGCGGGCCGTACCCAGTCGGCGGTGTCGATGCAGATGAAGAAGCTCGAGAGCATGGTTGGCGACAGCCTGTTCGAGCGCGGCTCGCGCGGCGTGGCGCTGACACGGCGCGGCGGCGAGCTGATCGGCAATGCCAGGCGCATCGTTTCGCTGCTCGACGAGACGGCAGCGTCGATGGCGGCGGCGCCGCTTGGCGGCCCGGTGCGCATCGGCATTCCCGAAGAGTATGGCCATGCCATACTGTCGCGCGCCCTTGGCGCGTTTTCGACGCGCCACCCGAAGGTCGAGGTGACGGTGCGCTACGCGCATTCGGGCGCGCAGACAGCGGCGGTTACCGCCCGCGAGCTCGACCTTGCGGTTGTCTTCGAATGGCAGGATCTCGCGGGCGGCGAGGTGCTGATGCACGACCCGACCGTCTGGGTGACGTCCGAGACGCACCACAGGCACGAGGAGCGGCCGGTGCCGATCGCGCTCTACAGCCGTGACGGCTGGTGCCGCGACTTCGCCATCAAGTCGCTGGAACAGCGCGGCCTTGCCTATCGCGTCGCCTACACCAGCGACACCAATGGCGGCCTCAAGCTCGCCGTCACCTCCGGCCTGGCGATCGCGCCGATCTCGCGCAGCAACATCCCGGCAGGCTGCCGCGAGCTGACCGCCGCCGACGGCTTCGGCGACATCGATTCCTCCAATGTCGTGCTGCACCGCAATCCGCTCGCCGCCGGCGAAGCGATCGACAGCATGGAGAATGCCATCCGCGAGGCGTTCACGCTGACGCCCGGCGCGCTCCTCGACGCCTGACTTGCGCTGCTTCAATCCGGTGGGGCGGTGGCGGCTCCGTTCCTACCCTGGCGGCGTGCTCTCGGAGAAGGTCAGACGGTTGCCGAACGGGTCGTCGACGGTGACCTCTCTCGTTCCCCAGGGCGTCTCTTCCAACCCCGGCCTGGCGTAGCGGTATTTCTTCACCGTCAGCTCCCGATGCAGCGCCGCTATGTCGGCCACTTCGACGCGGATATGGGAGCCCGGCGAACCGTCGCCATGATGCTCGCTCAGATGCAACTCGCAGCCGTCGCGGGCAATGCCGGTGTAAAGCGGCGCACTGTCGTCGAAACGGTGCTCGAACCGCACCTCGAAGCCGAGGAAGCCGAGATAGAATTCATGCGCCTTGGCGACGTCGAATATGCGCAATATCGGAGTGACGGCACCGAGCTTCGGCATGGCGTTGCGACCGTTGGGAAGGGGCGGGCTATTTCAGTTCCAGCAGCCGTTCGAGATAGCTGCGTTCGATGTCGGGGCTGAGCGCGTTGCCGAGCCGCTTCCGGATCGCTTCCAGGATCTGGCGCGCGCGCTGGACATCGATCTCGTCAGGCACCTTCACCGAATTGCCGTCGTCGGGCCCGCGCGTGGCGCGCGGTCGGCCGAGCGGGTCGCGGTCGGCATCCTGCTGGCGGCCGCCCTGCTCGCTGCCGCCCTGGTCGCCCTGCATGGCCTGCAGCTGCTTCATCATGTCCTTGGCGCCACGGCGCAGCGCCTCCAGCGCGCGGCCCTGATGGCCGACGGCCTGGTCGCCGTCGCCTTCGCCGAGCGCCTGCTCGGCATTGCCCATCGACTTGCCGGCATCGCCAAATCCCTCATTGGGCTGCATGCCCATGCCTTCCAGGCCCTTCTTCAACTGCTCGAGGTCGTTTTGCAGCTTGCCCTGGCCTTCCTGCAACTGCTTCAGGGCGTCGGCGAACTCCTGCGGCGTCATCTGCCTCGGACGCGCGAGCGGGTCGCGATCCTCGCCGGGGCCAGGCCTGTCCTCGTCCTGGCCGCCGCCGTTCTCGCCGAGCTGCTCGTCGCGGTTCTCGCCGCGCTGGCGCTGGCCGCGCTGCATCTGGTCCATGCGGAAGGTGTCGTTCATCATCTCCTGCTGGCGCCGCATGATCTCGCCCAGCTTGTCCATCTGCTGGCGCATCTCGCTGTCCTGCTCGCCGCCCTGCTGCTGGCGGCCGGCCTGCAGGTTGTTCATCATGTCCTGCAATTGCGACAGCAACTGCTGGGCGCGGTCGCGATCGCCGGATTTGGCCAGGTTCTCGATCTCGTCCATCATCCTCTCGATGTCGCTCTGGCGCAGTTCCTGGCCGTTCTGCTGCATCTGCGGCGCGTTCGGGTTCTGCTTGGCGCGCTCGGCGAACTCCTGCAGGAACTCGTTCATGGCCTCGCGCAGTTCCTTCATCGCCTTGTCGATCTCTTCGTCGCTGGCGCCCCTGTTGATGGCATCCTGCAGCGCCTGCTGCGCCTGGCGCAGCCGCCGCTCGGCGGCCGACAGATTGCCCTCCTCGATGCCGAGCGCGATTTCCCAGAGATAGGACACGACATTGCGCAGCTGGTCGTCATTGTCGGCCATCTTCAGCCGGCTGCGGGCGCTCATGATCGCGAGGTAGTGCGCCATGTTGTCGAACGTGTCCTCGGGGCGCAGCGTGATGGCATCCATCAGCTCGAGCACGCGCGGCTTCGAATTGGCGTCGAGCCCAAGCATGCGGCGCTGCTCGATCACTGCGCGCGCCAGCGGGTTGGCGAAGGGCCGCTCCGGCATCATCAGCGTCTTGGTCTCGCTGGTCGCGGTGTGGCCGGCGTCGTCGGTAGCGGTGAGCGTCAGCTTGATGCTGCCACCGGACCAGACGTGCTCGGTCAGGTCCTTGCTG
>NZ_RZSG01000158.1:0-9957 GCF_003997725.1 Mesorhizobium sp. M4A.F.Ca.ET.050.02.1.1 | reverse complement strand
CAGCACCATCACCCGCGAACGCATCGCCGCGACGGAGCCGCGCATCCGGCCATACGTCCGCCACACGCCGGTGCTGCGCGTCGACATGGCCGATTTCGGCAAGGCGCCTCTCGCCGTCGGCCTCAAGCTCGAATGCCTGCAGCATTCGGGTTCGTTCAAGGCGCGCGGCGCCTTTACCAACCTGCTGGAGCGTTCAGTGCCCGCGGCCGGCTGCTGCAGTACGGGGCGGATGTCGTGGAAGGCATCGTAAAGCGTCGGCCGGATCAGGTCGTTCATGGCGGCGTCGACGACGAGGAAGTTCTTGGCGTCGCCTTCCTTCACGAAGATGACCTCGGAGACCAGGATGCCGGCATTGCCGACGATCAGCCGGCCCGGCTCGAACATCACCTTCAGGCCGAGCTTGGTGACGTGCTTCCTGACGATCTCGGCATAGGCGTCGGGCAGCGGCGGCGGACTGTTGTCGACGCGGTAGGGGATGCCGAGACCGCCGCCGAGATCGACATGCTCGATGGAATGGCCGTCGGCGCGCAGCGCGCCGACCAGTTCGACGAGCAGCGCGAAGGCGTCGTCGAAAGGCTGCAGCTCGGTGATCTGGCTGCCGATATGGGTGTCGATGCCGGTGACCCTGATGCCGGGCAGTTCCGCGGCGCGGGCATAGACTTGTCGCGCCCTTTGCCATGCAATGCCGAACTTGTTTTCGGCCTTGCCGGTGGAGATCTTCTTGTGCGTCCTGGCGTCGACGTCCGGATTGATGCGCAGCGAGACCGGCGCGACCTTTCCGAGCGCAGTGGCGCGGGCCGAGAGCAGTTCAAGCTCCGGCTCGGATTCGACGTTGAAGCAGAGGATGCCGGGCGAAAGCGCGAAATCCATCTCACGCGCGGTCTTGCCGACGCCCGAAAACAGAATCTTGCCGGCCGGGATGCCGGCGGCAAGCGCCCGGCGCAATTCGCCTTCCGACACCACGTCGGCGCCGGCGCCTTGCCTCGCCAGGGTCTTCAGCACCGCCTGGTTGGAGTTCGCCTTCATGGCGTAGCAGACCAGCGTGTCGAGCCCGGCGAAAGCCTCCTTGAAGACACGGAAATGCCTGGTCAGCGTCGCCGTCGAATAGCAGTAGAAGGGCGTGCCGACCTGTGCCGCGATGTCAGGTATGGCGACGTCCTCGGCATGCAGCACGCCGTCGCGATAGTCGAAATGGTTCACGAGAGTGGTTCCGGAAGTTGAAGCACGATGAGATCGGTGATCTCACCGACTCTAGAGCAGTGGGTCGAGGATGAACTTCTTGTCCTCGACCGGTTTTTCCGGCTCCGGCGGCACGGGCTGATGCGCCTTCTCGGCATCCTTGCGCGCCTGCACGGCCGCCTCGTAAGGCGTGTCGAGGCCGGTCCTTCGGCCGCAGGCCGTGACGGTAGCCACCGCCGCGAGCAGCGCGAGCGTCACCAAAATCCTGCTTGCGGTCATCGATCCCATCCGTCGGAGAAAATTCGTCGCCTGCTTCTAGCGAAAATTTATGGCCTTTGCACCCCGGCAAATCGGGCGGTCGCCCGGCTCACGCTTTGGCAAGCCGCTTTTTCCAATAGCGGATCTGCTTGCGCACCTCCGATGGCGCCGTGCCGCCGAAGCTTGTGCGGCTCTTCACCGAGTTCTGCACGGCAAGCACGGAGAAGAGGCCCTCGGTGATACCGGGATGGATCGACTGCAGATCCTCGAGTGAAAGCTTCTCCAGCCCGACCTTCTTGTCCTCGGCCAGCGCCACGGCGCGGCCGGTGACGTGATGCGCCTCGCGGAAGGGCAGGCCGAGCGTGCGCACCAGCCAATCAGCAAGATCGGTCGCGGTCGCGTGGCCCGAGCCGGCGGCCTTCTTCATGGCGGCGGCATTGACGGTCATGTCGCGCACCATGCCGGTCATCGCCGCCAGCATCAGGTCGAGCGTCTCGGCGGCGTCGAAGACCGATTCCTTGTCTTCCTGCATGTCCTTGCCATAGGTCAGTGGCATGCCCTTCATCACCGTCAAAAGGCCGACGAGATGGCCGTTGACGCGCCCGGTCTTGCCGCGCACCAGCTCGGCGGCGTCGGGGTTCTTCTTCTGCGGCATGATCGAGGAGCCGGTGGAGAATGAGTCCGACAGCCGGACGAAGCCGAATTGTGGCGTCGACCAGATGATGATCTCCTCGGCGAGCCGCGACAGGTGGGTGGCGCAGATCGCCGCAACAGCAAGGAACTCCAGCGCGAAATCGCGGTCGGAAACGCTGTCGAGCGAATTGCGCATCGGCTCGCGGAAGCCGAGTGCCTTCGCCGTCTGGTGGCGGTCGATGGCGAAGCTGGTGCCGGCAAGGGCCGCCGCGCCGAGCGGGCTCTCGTCCATCCGCTCGATGGCGTCGCGGACGCGCGACAGGTCGCGCGAGAACATCTCGACATAGGCCATGCAGTGGTGGCCGAAGGTCACCGGCTGCGCCGCCTGCATGTGGGTGAAGCCCGGCATCACCGTCGCCGCATGCTCCTCGGCGCGCTCGAGGAAGGCCGCGATCAGCCCTTTCAGCGCCTCGGCGACGCGGAAGCACTCGTCCTTGACCCAGAGCCTCAAATCCACCGCTACCTGGTCGTTGCGCGAACGGGCGGTGTGCAGGCGGCCGGCGGCGGGGCCGATGAGGTCGGCAAGACGCGCCTCGACATTCATGTGGATGTCTTCCAGCCTGGTCGAGAATTCGAATGTGCCGGCCTCGATCTCTTTCAGGATCGTGTTCAGCCCGTGAGCGATTTTATCTTGATCGGCCGCCGAAATAATGCCCGTTTCAGCCAACATCTCGCTGTGGGCGATCGAACCTCTTATGTCCTGCGCATAGAGTTTGCGGTCGAACGAGATCGACGCGTTGATCGCTTCCATGATCGCGGCCGGACCCGAGGCAAAACGTCCGCCCCACATCTGGTTGCTGGCCTTCTTGTCGCTCATAGCTATAACCCGTGCTCCGGAGCAGTTTTGAAGAAAATGGCAGACCGCAAACAATTATTCCCGGCCCCACGCCTCATCCTCGCCGCCTTGGTGGCAGGCGTGCTGGCGGGCGCGGTCGCGGTATATGTCAGCGAGAGCGGTTCTGGCAACAATGCTGCCGCCGATGTCGCCGCAACCAGCGGCAAGGACGATGCCGCCTGCGCGGCCAAAGCCGAGCGCGCCAAAAAGGTCGCAGCGAAGGCGACAGGCCAGGTCGCGGCGCTATTGCCGGCCGATCCGCCGCAGTCGTTGAAAAGCCTCGCCTTCAACGGTCCGGACGGCAAGCCGATGACGCTCGCCGACCATGCCGGCAGGACGCTGCTGCTCAACCTGTGGGCGACATGGTGCGCGCCGTGCCGCGCCGAGATGCCGGCACTCGACGCGCTGCAGAAGGAGATGGGCAGCGACCGCTTCCAGGTCGTCGCGGTCAATGTCGACACCGGCGACGACACCAAGCCGAAGAAGTTCCTCAGCGACATCGGCGTCGCAACGCTCGGCTACTACCGGGATCCGACGCTGGCGTTGTTCAACGACGTCAAGACGCGCGGCCTGGCGCTCGGTCTGCCGGTCACCATGCTGATCGACGGCGAGGGCTGCCTGATCGCGCATATGAACGGCCCGGCCGAATGGTCGGGAGCGGATGCCAGGCGGCTGGTCGAAGCCGCGCTCGGCCCCTCAAGCTGAGCGCAGGGCGGCCGCCGGTTCCAGCATCAGGATGCTGCCGCCGCCGCGTGAGACGGGGGCGTCGTCATCTGCCGCAGGCGCCCTCGCGCCGGTCAGTTCGCCGAACGCCTCGATCGGACCAGGCCTGCCGAGGTAGAAACCCTGCCCGATCTCGCAGTCCTCGGCGTCGAGGAACCTGAGTTCGCCCAGCGTCTCGACGCCTTCGGCGAGCACCGGCAAGCCAAGGCCACGGCCAAGTCCCAGCACGGCGCGCACGATGGCCGCCACCTGACCGTTCCTGTCGACCGACTTGATGAAGGAGCCATCGATCTTGATCTTGTCGAAGGGGAAGGCGCGCAGGTTGGAGAGCGAGGAATAGCCGGTGCCGAAGTCGTCCATGGCGACGCGGACGCCGAGCGCCTTGACCTGCCGCAAGGTGGCCAGCGCTCGCGGCATGTCCTTGACCAGCGCCGTCTCGGTGATCTCGAGTTCGAGCCTGCCGGGCGCCAGGCCGGACCGCAACAGCACCTCATGCACCTTGCGGCTGAAGTTCGGATTGTGCAGCTGCACGGCCGAGACATTGACGGCGACCATCAGCGGGTTCTTCCAGCGGGCGGCTTCCTCGCAGGCGGCCGAAAGCACCCATTCGCCGATCTGGATGATGGCGCCGCTGTCCTCGGCCACCGGGATGAAGACGGCAGGCGAGATGTCGCCATGTTCGGGATGGTGCCAGCGGATCAGCGCCTCGAAGCCGATCATCCTGCCGGTGCTGATCTCCTTCTGCGGCTGGTAGACGAGCCGGAATTCGCCGCGCGCCACCGCCTGGCGCAGATCGTGCTCCATCACTCGCCGGTCGCGCGCCTCGGCGCCCATCGAGGCCTCGAAGTAACGATAGGTGTCCTTGCCCTCCGCCTTGGCGCGGTAGAGCGCGGTGTCGGCGTGGCTGACGAGGGCCGCCTGCTCATCGGCGTCCAGCGGGTAGAGGGCGATGCCGATGCTGGCCGACACAAGGCCGCCGCCCGGCGACAGCCGGTTCTCCTCGCGTATGGCGGCCAGGACCGCCTCGGCGATACGGCCGGCCGCCTGTGGGTCGGGGAGGTTGGGCGCGATGATGGCGAATTCATCGCCGCCGAGGCGGGCCAGCATCTGCCCGTGGCGAAGTTTGCTCGAGGCGCATTGCGCCACCTTCTGCAGCATCGCGTCGCCGGCGGCATGGCCGAACAGATCGTTGACTTCCTTGAACCGGTCGAGGTCGAGCAGCATGAGCGCGAGCTGACCGTCCTTGCCGCCGCGGCCCGCCGCGGCGATCTCGGCTTCCAGCCGGCTGTTGAAGCTGCGGCGGTTGGCAAGCCCGGTCAGCGGGTCGTAGTGGGCGAGGCGGATGATCTCCTGCTCCGCCTTCTTGCGCTCGCGGATGTCGCGCACGGCGACCACGCTGTGCGGCTTGCCGCAATAGTCGATGGGCCTGGCGATCAGCTCGACGGGGATCATGGTGCCGTCATGGCTCTTGAGGTCGGTTTCCCGTGCCTGCCCGTCCGCTTGGGCCATGGCGGTGGCGGAACGCTCGCCGAAGAGGTCGCTGAGCACCATGGTGTTCAGTGTCGTTGAGGCGATGCCGGACAATGCCGCGATGCTGTCATTGGCGCTGACGATGCGGGTGCCGTCGCAGACGATGAGGCCTTCGACCGCTGCATTGGCCAGGCCATGCATGCGCTCGGCCTCCGCCTGGTGGCGGCGGAAGCGCAGGTCGATCCACAGGGCCGCCGCCGAAAGCACGAGGATGACCAGGCTGGCGGCGGCCGCCGCGAAGGCCTGCGACATTGGCTCGATCGTGTATTGCGAGATCTCGATCGAGCTATCCGGATAGATCGACACGGCCCCCATCGCGATGAAGTGCAAGGTGCAGATCGCCAGCGTCAAAAGCACGGCGGCGCTGACCGTTCTCAGCGTCGAGGGGCGGTGCAGCGCAACAAAAAGCGACATCGCGGCAAGCGTGATGCCGGCGACCAGCGAGATCCCGACAAGCAGCTGATCCCAGACGACCCGGCCCTGCACCTCGAACGCCGCCATGCCGGTATAGTGCATCGTGCCGATGCCGACACCGAGCACGGCGCCGCCGACAAGGTAGTGCTCGATGCCGCCGCGCAAGGTGGCGATCCACATGCCGGCGGCGGTAAGCAGGACGGCCGCGGCAAGCGAAAGCACCGACAACTCGGTGTTGTAGGCGTTCGGTATTCCCGGCGAGAAGGCGATCATGGCGATAAAATGCGTCGCCCAGATGCCGAAACCGGTCGAGGTGGCGGCAATCATCAGCCAGGCATAGCGGTTTCTATTGGTCGAGCGGTCGACGTGGCGAAGCAGATTGACCGCCGAGAAGGAAGAAATGCCGCAGATGAGTGCCGCCAGTGCGACCAATCTCAGATCATGCTCGTGCACGATACAATTATAGACCGTCAACATCTCGCGTCACCTGATCTTCCCGCAATAATCAAGCAATGAAATTGATTAGGGCTGGACGCTTGAAGAATCAGTTATTGCCCGTGCAACTACGGCGTGCGCGTTCGGTTGCAGAGGCGCCCGAGACGATCTCATGCGGGGGCGGCAATATCGCCTGCCGCACCTGTCCGACGCCGATGTCAAAAACACTCGCGAGGCTTTGAAACGCGGTCCTGTCCGCGTGCCAATCGGCTTTTCCACAGACCCGCAGGCCACAGCAGAACTGTCACATACCTTCTCTATGAGAGCGGGCAAGGACTTGCGCACAGCCTGATGTCACCAGCCACTCAAAAGGGAATCAAATCCATGTCGATCATCAAGCAGGGCCTTGCCGCCCTTGCCGCCGGCGCTCTTGGCCTGACGCTGGCGCAGCCTGCCGCCGCCGCGCCCGTCAAATTCGATTTCTGGTTCGGCCTTTCGGGCGACCTCGCGCGCGTCGTCGACACGCTGTGCAAGAACTTCAATGCCTCGCAGTCCGACTATGAGGCGGTCTGCACCAGCCAGGGCAATTATGACGCGACGCTGCAGAACACCATCGCCGCCTTCCGCGCAGGCAAGCAGCCGACAGTCGTTCAGGTCTACGATGTCGGCACCGCCACCATGATGCTGTCGGGCGCCTACTATCCGGCCGACAAGCTGATGGAAGAGAACGGCTACAAGATCGACTACAGCGACTATTTCCCCGGCATCGCGCGCTATTACGCGACGTCGAAGGGCGAGATGCTGTCGTTCCCGTTCAACTCCTCGACGGCGCTGATGTACTGGAACAAGGACGCCTTCGCCAAGATCGGCAAGACCGAGGCGCCGAAGACCTGGGAAGATGTCGGCGCCGACCTCAAGGCGCTGAAGGACGCCGGCTATGACTGCCCGATGGCGATCAACATTTCCGGCAACGAGAGCTGGCAATTGATGGAGCAGTTCTCGGCCATCCACAACCAGCCGATCGCCACCGAGAACAACGGCTATGACGGTCTCAACGCCCGCCTCGAGATGAACAAGACCAAGTTCGTCCAGTATGTCGGCGACCTCAAGAAGTGGTACGACGCCGGCCTGATCAAGATCAAGTCGAAGGACCTCGGCCAGGACATGGTGCAGGCCTTCGCCTCCGGCACCTGCCAGCTCATCATGACCTCGGTCGGCGACCACGGCACGGTCGGCAAGACGCAAAAGGAAGGCATGAGCTGGGACGTGGCCGAGCTGCCCGTCTATGCCGGCACCGAGCGCAAGAATTCGCTGGTCGGCGGCGCCTCGCTCTGGGTGCTGTCCGGCAAGTCGCCCGAGGAATACAAAGGCGCCGCCGCCTTCCTCAACTTCATCCATGATCCCAAGACGGCGCTCTTCTGGTCGACCAACACCGGCTACATCCCGGTGGCGAAGTCCGGCTTCGAGTACATGAAGGCCAACGGCTTCTACGACAAGGCGCCCTACAAGGGCCGCGAGGTCGCCATCGCCAGCCTGACCGCGTCGGAGCCGACCGAGATCACCCGCGGCATCCGTCTCGGTAATTTCACCCAGATCCGCGCCGAGTTCGGCACCCAGATGCAGGCGATCTTCGCCAACAAGGTCAGCGTTCAGGAAGGCATCGACACGCTGGTCAAGAATGGAGACGCCATCCTCGACCGCTTCCAGCAGACCTACGCGAACAAGACGCTGCCCTGAGCGTCGGCTTTTCGTGGCCGCCCGCCGACAACAGGCGGGCGGCCGTTTCATATCAGGGCTTGGCCGCCCGGCGGCTTTGGCGGATCGATGGAAAAACGCGTCACTTTCTCAAGATGGTCGATCGGCATCCTGTTCGCGGTGCCGCAGTTGCTCCTGATCTTCACCTTCTTCTATTGGCCCGCCGGCCAGGCGGTTTACTGGTCGCTGACGCTGCAGCAACCCTGGGGCGGCGGCAACATCTGGGTCGGGCTCGACAATTTCCGTTCGATCCTCGCCAACACCGACTATTGGAACTCGATCACCGCCAGCCTGATCTTTGCCGGCATCAGCACCGGCCTTGCCATGGTCATCGCGTTGGTGCTTGCCACCCTGACCGACCGCCAGCTTGCCGGCTCACGCCTCTACCGCGTCGTGCTGATCTGGCCTTACGGCATCGCAGCACCTGCGCTGGCGATGGCTTTCCGCTTCATCCTGGCGCCCGAAGCCGGCTTCATGGCCGCCGTCAACAAGGTCTGGCCAGGCTTCTGGGACCCCGGCCTCAATGGTGCCGACGCCATGGCTTCTGTCATCATCGCGTTCTCCTGGAAATATGTCGGCTACAACTTCATCTTTTTCCTCGCAGCCCTGCAGGCAATCCCGCGCTCACTGGTCGAGGCGGCGGCGATGGACGGCTCCGGCGTTCTCAGACGTTTCCGGGATATCCAGTTCCCGTTGATCACGCCGACAATCTTTTTCCTCCTGGTCATCAACATCACCGAGAGCTTTCAGGATTCCTTCGGCATCGTCGACATCATGACGGCGGGCGGTCCGGCGAACGCGACCAATCTGATGGTCTACAAGATCTATTCCGACGGCTTCAAAGGCCTCGATTATTCCGGCGCCGCCGCGCAAAGCATCATACTGATGCTGCTTATCATCGTGCTCACCATCTTCCAGTTCCGCTTCATCGAGCGGCGTGTGCATTACAAGTGAGGCGGGCATGGTCGAGCGCACCCCGATCCTCAACTTGTTCACCCATCTAATCCTGTTCGTCGGCTTCGCATTTTGCGTGGCGCCGTTCATCATCGTCGCGATCGCGGCCTCGCATAATCTGAAGGATGTCAACGACGTGCCGATGTCGCTGCTGCCGGGCAGCGACTTCTGGGTCAACATCAAGGCAGCGTGGACGACGGCCGATCTCGGGCCGAAGCTGTTCAACAGCTTTATCATGGCCGCAGGCGTGGCGGCCGGCAAAGTCATCATCTCGGCGCTCACCGCCTTCTCGATCGTCTACTTCCGTTATCCCGGCCGCATGCTGATCTTCTGGCTAATATTCGTCACGCTGATGCTGCCGCTGGAAGTGCGCATCGTGCCGACCTACGCGGTCGTCGCCAACGTCATGTCGCCATATCAGGCGATCCTCGACGTGACTGGCCTGAGCTGGCTGATCGAGAAGGTCTCGGGGGTGCAGGTCGCACTCAGCCTCGGGCTGCTCAATTCCTATACCGGCCTTATCATGCCGCTGATCGCCACCGCCACCGGCACGTTCCTCTACCGGCAGTTCTTCCTGACTGTGCCGGACGAACTGACCGAGGCCGCGCGCATGGATGGTGCAGGAGCCTTGCGCTTCTTCATCGACATCCTGCTGCCCTCGTCGCGCAACAACATGGCGGCGCTCGGCACAATCATGTTCCTGTGGGCGTGGAACCAGTATCTGTGGCCGTTGCTCATCACCACCGATGCCAGCCACGCCACGGCGGTGACCGAGCTCAAGCAACTCATCCCCAATGTCGGCGGCATTCCCGAATGGAACATCGCCATGGCCGGCACGCTGATCGTCATGCTGCCGCCGCTCGTCGTCGTCGTGGCCATGCAGCGCTGGTTCGTGCGCGGCCTCATCGCCACAGAAAAGTAGGGACCAGCCGATGGCCTCGATCACCATTCGCGACGTCTACAAAAGCTACGCCAAGATGCAGGTCGTGCACGGCGTCCACCTCGACATCGCGTCGGGCGAATTCGTCGTCATCCTCGGGCCGTCGGGCTGCGGCAAGTCCACGCTGCTTCGGATGATCGCCGGGTTGGAGGAGATATCAGGCGGCACGATCGCCATCGACGGCAAGGTGGTCAACAAGCTCGAGCCGCGCGAGCGCGGCTGCGCCATGGTGTTCCAGAAC
>NZ_RZSG01000157.1:0-10026 GCF_003997725.1 Mesorhizobium sp. M4A.F.Ca.ET.050.02.1.1 | reverse complement strand
GGTCAGCGTGCCGCAAAGGCGTTCGCGGCCAAGCTCGGCCAGCACTGCATCGGCCGCCTGTTCGGCGAAGGCGCGGAAGGTCGTCCATTTGCCGCCGATCATGCAGAACTGCGGGATGTCGCCGGCAATGCGATGCACGGAGTGGCCGCGCGAGATCCTGCCGGTGAAGGCATGGTTGCTCTTCGGCAGCGGCCGGATGCCGCTATAGGTGAACACGATGTCAGAGGCGTGAATCGGAATGGCAGGAAAGACCAACCGCGCCGCCGCCAGTATGTAATCGGCTTCCGCCGGTTCGCAGCGCACGCGTCTGGCTTCGCTGACGCGAATATCGGTCGAACCGACCAGCACCTTGCCGAGATAGGGGAACATAATGCAAACCCGGCCGTCGGCGTTCTCGAAGAAAATCATGTGGCCGCCAAGTGCCTGGTAAAGCGGCTCGTTGTTGAGGATGAGGTGTGAGCCCTTGGTGCCCTCGACCAGCGGTGCAGCAGGCTTTTCGGATGCGTCGAGCCGGGCGATGGCCGAATCGAGCCATGCGCCTGTCGCATTGACGATTGCCTTGGCGATGACAGGGAAGCGCTCGTTGGTTGTCGTGTCGATAAGTTCGAAGGCTGAACCGACGCGCGTGATCTCGGCGCGGTTGAGCGCCAGGCTGTCGGGCGCCAGGCGTCCGGCATCGAGCAGCAGTTCGATGCCCAGCCGTTCCGGATAGCTGATCCAGGCGTCGTAGTAGGTGGCGGAAAAGCGCAGCATCGGGTCGAGCGCCGGCCATTGCGCGAATGTCATCCTGGCGCCGCGGAAATTGTGGCGCGGCAGCGCCCGGCGCTTGCGCGTCGTCCAGTCATAGAGCGCGAGCCCCGCCTTGATCGCCAGTGCGCCGCGGCTGGAAGGAGCCTCAGAAAGCCCGAGAAGGCCTGCCGCCCCGTTCATCAGCCCTGAGAAGACGGTGCGGATCGGAATTACAGTCGGCAATGGCCGCACCATATGCGGCGCATTGGCCAGCAGCGCATCGCGTTCGCGCAACGATTCCTGCACCAGGCCGAACTCGCCATTCTCGAGATAGCGCAGACCGCCATGGATCATGCGCGAGGGGGCCGCACTGCAGCCCGAGCAGAAATCGTTGCGCTCGACCAGCAGCACCTTCAGGCCCTGCAGCGCCAGTTCGCGGAAAACGCCGATGCCGTTGATGCCGCCGCCCACGACGACGACATCGAACGCGCCATCCTGGCGGATCTTGTCGAGGATGAGGCTTCTCTGGTCAGGCATGGCTTCGCCGTTCGGCCGTCCGGCGGACGGCAGCTCGATTTGCTTCGGGTTCACAGGTGGCGGTCAGGCGTCGAGATTTGTCAGATGGCGGCTGGCGGCCTCGCTGATCTGGCTGATCTCCTCTGAGGACAATCTGATGCGGCCGGCCCGCGCGTTTTCCCTGGCCTGCTGCGGGCTGCGGGCGCCGCAAAGCGAGAAGGTGATGCCCGGCTGCTGCAGCGTCCAGGCGATGACGATCTGCGCCTCGCTTGCGCCGTGCGTCTCGGCAATCGGCCGTATCTCTTCCATCAGCGCCGCGACCTTGCGGCGGTTGGCCAGCGAGAACCACGGATTGTCCTTGCGCTGGTCATCGCCGGTAAAGACGCGGTCCGGACCGATCTTGCCCGACAACAGGCCGAGCGCCAGCGAGGAGTAGCTGAGCACGGACACATTGTTGTCCGCGCAGAAAGGCAGAAGGTCGCGCTCCATGTCGCGCACCACCATGCTGTATTGCTGCTGGACCGCGTCGAGCTGGCCGGCCGCGAGATAGGCTTCGACATCCGCAATGCTGACATTGCTGGCGCCGATGGAGCGGATCTTGCCTTGGGTCTTGAGGCGATCGAGCGCTTCCATGGTCTCGGGGACCGGCGTCGTCGCATCCTGCCAATGGGTGATGTAGTGGTCGATGTGGTCGGTGCCGAGACGGCGCAGGCTCTGCTCCACTTCGTAGACCACGGAGTCGGCGCCGAGATAGCGATGCACCGGCGCGCCGTCATAGTCGAAGAAGTGGTTGCCCTTTTTTGCGTGCCAGATCAGTCCAAGCTTCGTGGCGAGCACGACCTTGCCGCGGCGTCCCTTGATCGCCTTGCCGACGATTTCCTCCGACAGCCCCTGGCCGTAGGCCGGCGCGGTGTCGATCAGCGAAACGCCTTCGTCGATCGAGGCGCGGATGGTGTCGATGGACTGCGCCTCGTCGGTGCCGCCCCACATCCAGCCGCCGATGGCCCAGGTGCCGAGGCCGATCGCGGAGGCGGCGATTCCCGACGCGCCAATGGTGCGCGTCAACATTTCAGGCGACATTGCGTATGCTCCCCGCATTGTTCAGGACCGCGTTGGCCGTTTCTTCGTCGACGACCAGAGACTTGAGATAATTGCCGCGCAGCGCGGCGCGGATCGGCCCGACTTTTTCGGCGCCGCTGGCGACGCCCATCACCGTCCGGCAGCGAGCGAGTTCCGAAGGCGCCAGCGCCACCAGGCGGTCGTTGGGCGGGTAATCGGCCAGCGTGCCGTCGTCGCGGATCAGATGCGCAAGGAACTCACCGACCGCGCCGCTGGCGGCCAGCTTGTCGCGGTCGGGGTCAAGACCTGGGCGAAGGTCGTAATAGCTCGACCCGGGCGTCTGGATCGACCCGATGCCGACCAGCGCGATCGCGGCCTTGCGCGCCAGATCGAAGATCTCGCGCACCGACGCCATCTCCAGAAGCAGGTCGCGCTGCTCCCGGCTCTCGGCGAACAGCGGCGCATGCAAGAGCATGCTGGAGCCGCCGAGCCGCTCGGCGAGCCGCGTCGCCAAATGGTTGACGTCGGTATAGTGCTTGCCCTGGACGCCGCCGGTCAGCGGCACGACGGTGATGTCGAAAGCCCGCTCCGGCTGCAGGTTCTCGGCGAGGGCGCTAATCGCCTTGCCGCCGGTAATGGCGATGACGTCGCCGTCGCGCAAGGTTTCAAGCAACTGGTTGGCTGCCGCGCGCCCCACCTGCTGCAGCGTGCTTTCGGGACTGCCGGCCACGGTCGGCGTCACGATCGCACTTGCCAGACGGGCAACCTCGATCAGCTGCTTTTCGATATCGACCAAGGCCTGGAACGGGCTCTCGACCGCGATCCTCAGCATGCCGAGCTTGCGCCCCTGGGCGATCAGCCGATTGACCTTGGACGCCGACAGGTTGAGCGCCGCCGCGATGTCGTTCTGCTTCATGCCGTCGACGAAATGCAGCACCAGCACGGTGTGGATCTGCCGGATCGCCTCGAAATCTTCCCTGCTGTCCGCCATCTCAGCCCCGCCGCTTGTTGAAGTAATAATCGGCGGTGACCGCCGTCAGCAGAATGGACCCGCGGATGATGTCCTGCCAATAGACGGACACGTCGAGCAGAGCGAGCGAGCTTGAAACGACGGACAAAAGGACGGTGCCCAGGATGGCGCCGAGAATGGTGCCGATGCCGCCGGTCAGGCTTGCGCCGCCGATCACCGCGGCGGCGATGACGTTCAGCTCCATGCCGGCGCCGAATGTCGGCTGGGCCGAGCCGAAGCGGGCCATGTAGATGACGCCGGCAAAACCGCACAGTGTCGAGCAGAGCGTCGTGGTCAAGAACACGACCTTCTTGGTGCGGATGCCGGAATAGGCCGCCGCCTTCTCGTTGCTGCCGGTGTAGAAGACTTTGCGGAACATCGTCGTGCGGCGCAGCATGAAGTCGGACAGGATGACGAAGACAATGAAGATGATGATGACGACGGGAATGCCGCCGACCGCGCCCTGGCCGATGAACTTGAACTCAGGCGGCAGGGTGTAAAGCCCGAGCGGGCGGCCGCCGGTGCCGAGCAGGCAGAGCCCGCGTGCAATCACCATCACCCCCAGCGAGACGATGAAGTGGTGCAGCCCCACTCTGGTGACGAAGAATCCCATGAAGGCGCCGATGGCAGCGCAAGCCGCTATCGCCA
The DNA here is from genome assembly GCF_003997725.1 of Mesorhizobium sp. M4A.F.Ca.ET.050.02.1.1. Classification (NCBI taxonomy): domain Bacteria; kingdom Pseudomonadati; phylum Pseudomonadota; class Alphaproteobacteria; order Hyphomicrobiales; family Phyllobacteriaceae; genus Mesorhizobium; species Mesorhizobium sp. M4A.F.Ca.ET.050.02.1.1. The sequence goes on along the minus strand of NZ_RZSG01000157.1, from coordinate 6,065 downwards.
CCAGCGACGCCAGCCAGGGGTCCATGCCGCTGAGGAAAAGCAGACCGGCGACCACCATGGCGAGCGCGGTGACCGAGCCGACCGAAAGGTCGATGCCGCCGGAAATCAGCAGGATCGTCATGCCGACCACGACGATGCCTTCCACCGCGAAGGCCATCGCCATCGCCCGCATATTGTCCCAGGTCAGGAAATAGGGGGATGCGAACGACATGACGGCAAACAGCACGGCGATGATGAGGATCAGGCCGGTCTCACGCATCCTGATCAGGCCGCCGAACCTTGCGCCGAGCCCTATCCTGGCAGCTTGCGTCGCGCTGTCCATACTGTCCCCCACGATGCTCATGCGGCGCTCCGTTGCCGGCCTTCATCGGCAAGCGATGCCAGGACCATGATGTTTTCCTCCGTCATCTCTGCCCCCGCGACTTCGCCGGTAATGCGTCCCTCGCGCACGATCAGCACCCGGTCGCAGATGCCGATCAGCTCCGGCAGCTCGGAGGAGATGACCACGATGCCGACGCCATCGCGCGCCAGCTTGCGCAGGATGCGATGAATTTCGGCCTTGGCGCCGACATCGACGCCGCGCGTCGGTTCGTCGAGGAAGATCACCTTCGGGTCGACCGACAGCATCTTGGCGATCGCTACCTTCTGCTGGTTGCCGCCCGACAGTGTCGAAACCGGCTGACCGACATGGCCGCATTTCAGCGACAGCTGCTTGCCGATCGTTTCCGCCCGATGCTTCTCGCGCCGCTCGTTGATGAGGCCGAAGCGCGTGGCGATCCGGTCGACCGCCAGCGCCGAAATGTTGGCGGCGATCGACATGTCGAGAAACAGCCCGTCGCCCTTGCGGTCTTCGGACAGGTAGACGATGCCCGCGGCGATGCTGTCGCCATAGTGTGTCAGCGACAGGCGCTCGCCGCGCAGGCTGACATCGCCGGTCACCTCACCTTCGAGCCGGCAGATGCCTTTGACGATCTCGCTGCGGCCGGCGCCGATCAGGCCGCCAATGCCCAGGATTTCGCCCTTGCGCAGCTGAAAGCTAATGTCGCGGAAGGCAGTCGCCTCGCAGAGGCCGACGATCTCGAGCAATATGTCTTCGGACCGTTCATCGTCGCGCAGCTTCTCGGGGTAGAGGCTGTCGATGACGCGGCCGACCATGGAGGCGACAACTTGTTCGGGAGTCGTCCCTGCTATGTCGAGCGTGGTGATGTAGCGGCCGTCGCGCAGCACCGTGACGCGGTCGCAATTGTCGAAGATCTCGGCCATGCGGTGCGAGATGTAGATGATGCCGATGCCTTCGCCGGCAAGCTGGTGAATGATCTCGAACAGTTTTTGGGCCTCGCGCTCGGTCAGCGCTGCCGTCGGTTCGTCGAAGATAAGGATGCGGCAATCGAGCGTCAGCGCCTTGGCGATCTCGACCATTTGCTGCTGGGAAATGGACAGATTGCGTACCATCGCGGTCGGATCGATGTGGCCAAGCCGCGCCAGGATCGCCGTCGCGCGCTTCTCGAGGTCGCGGTAGTTCATCAGCACCGCCTTGCTGGCGTTGGTGATCGACATGAAGATGTTCTCGGCCACCGAGATATCGGGGCACAGCGCGATCTCCTGGTGAACAAAGCCGATGCCAAGCTTCTGCGCCGCCAGCGGCGAGGAGATAGAGACGGAGCGGCCATCGACCTGGATGTCGCCGCTGTCCGGCGACAAGATGCCGTCGATCACCTTCATCAGCGTCGACTTGCCGGCGCCGTTCTCGCCGGCAATGGCGTGGATTTCACCGGCGCGCAGCTCGAATCCGACATCGCGCAAGGCACGGACAGGGCCGAACGATTTGCTGAGGCCGGATATTTTGAGGAGGACCGGGGTTTCCACTGAGGTTCTCGCCTGCTCAGGAATGGTTGAGGCAACCGCGCCGGACGGCGCGGTTGCCCGCGGGACGGATCAGCTTGGATCGCGGCCTTGCATGTATTTGTTCAGGTCGAACGAGTCGGCGTTCTCCTTGGTGATGACGGCGAAGCCGTTATCGGCGAAGGGGATGCTCATCGGGTTGTAGCCCGACGTCTTGTAGTCGTTGAACGGGTCGATCAGTTCCGGATGCGCCGCCATGAAGGTGGCGACGAAGCCGAGATAGCCCTGCATGCCCTGGTTCGGGCTCAGCGCCATGTGGATGTTGCCGGCCTTGATCTGCTCCAGCGTCGCCGGGGTGATGTCGGCATGCATGATCAGCACCTTGGCCTTGGCCTCGAGGACGGCGGCGACCGCGCCCTCGGCCGAGCCGGCTTCCGGAATCCACAGCGCCTTCAGGTTCGGATTGGCCTGCAGCATCGAGGCCACCGCCTTGTTGGCGACATTGGCGTCCTGGTTGGAGGCCTGGCGGCCGACCAGCTTCATCTTAGGATAGTTCTTGGCGAGATAGTCGATGAAGGCGGTGACGCGCAGGTCGTGGTTGCTCTGCCCCGGATTCTCCAGCACGCCGTATTCGGCGTCGTCGCCGACCTGCTTGACGATCTCCTCGGCGGCGAATTTGGCTTCCGCCAGATTGTCCGAGGTGATGTAGGACACGCGCTTGGATTTCGGCGAGTCGGCGGCGAAGGTGACGACGGTGGTGCCGTTCTCGACGGCGCGGTTGATCGGCTCGATGAACGGATCGGCCTGCATCGGGTGCAGCAGCACGCCGGCCGGCTTCTTGATCAGATCCTGTTCGAATGAGGCGATCTGCTTTGCGATGTCGTAGTCAGGCGTGCCTGAAAACACGGTCTTGCAGCCCATCGCCTGGGCGGCCTGCTTGAAGCCCTGATAGACCGGCACCCAATAGGGATGCGCGGAGACCATGACGTTCATCACATAGGTCTCGTCCGGCTTGCACTGAAACTTGCTCTCTGCCGACGCGGCGCCTGGCATCGCCAAGGTCAGCGTCATCATGGCGGCGCTCAATGCGCCCGCCAGCCCAATCCTGTTCATTCTCTCCTCCGGGTTCCCCGACGATGAAAGCCTCGTCGTATCAGCTTTGCAAGAAATTTCAGGATATGAAATCTCTGGCAACGTTGAATACGGCGGGATTTGTTGCGTGTCAACGATGTTGCATGAAATATCAGATGGTGAAATTTCTTGCAGTACGCGTCGACCAGCTGCAGCGTCGTCGGCAAGAGGCTGCATCGTTTGCCTTGCGGGTGAGCGACCGAAAGCCAGGACATTCGATCCGGTGCGCAGTTGCCTGGAGGGAGAGCACCTCTTCTTCACCGGCCGCAATTCTTGCGTGTTGAAGCAACGGCACAGTTCTCTTATTGTCGCCGGAAATTTCCGGGGGATTTTGACATGCCTTTCCTGCTTGCTATCCTTGGCGTGTTGGGAGCGGCCGCGTTCTGGTGGTACCGGATGAAGGCCATGAACGAGGCCGCGCGCGAGGTCGCCGACGTCGTCGGCCGCGTTCAGGGCAACATCCGCCGCAAGAAGCTGCGCAAGCAGGCGGCGCTGTCGCCGCTGACGGCGATCGACAATCCCGTTGTGGCGGCGGCGACGCTGATCACCGCCATCGTGTCGGAACAGGGGCCCATCCTGCCGCAGCGCGAAGCCGTCATCCGCGAGGTGATTTCGGGGATTGCGGATGGCCAGAAGAAGACCGACGAGGCCGTCGTCTACGCCAAGTGGGCAACGGCGCAGATCGACGACACGACGATCGTCATCGACAAGCTGGCGCCGTTCCTGCGCGAGCGCCTCGACCCGCACGAAAGGGAAGATCTGCTGCAGATGCTCAATCGCGTCGCAAAGGGCGGCGAGCAGAGCCTGAAGATACCGGACCAGCGGATGCTGCGGCTGCGGCAGAAGCTTGGGTTCGAGGTGAATTGATCCAGGCGACCACCGATCTTTGAACCGAAGGCAGTTGTGCCTACATCAGGGTGGGCATGCCCAACCGTTGGGAAATAGAGGGAAGCAATTGCCTGCGCGGCTGCCGAATTGGCCGATTTGATTGACACGCTGTTGGAGACAGGTTGCGCAAATCCAGGGCCGGCAGGTGGGTGCTGGGCATGCTGGCCGCCGTAGTGGTCTTCTATTACCTTCTTTGGCTGCTAGATCGCTTCCCCTTTCAGTAGCCGCGGCGTGTCGCCGGACAGGCCCGAGGCCTGGCGGATGAAAAAGTCCTTCAGCTTCGGCATGCGCTCGACGAGGCCGAGGCCGATGTCGCGCGCCGCGCGCAGCGGGCCGATGTCGTTGGAGAACAGCCGGTTCAGCACATCGGTGGTGACGCCCATCTGCACGGTGTCGAAGCGCCGCCATTGCTGGTAGCGTTCGAGCACGTCGAGCGCGCCGATGTCCTGGCCGAGCCGGTCGGCCTCGACCACCACCTCGGCCAGCGCCGCCACATCCTTGAAGCCGAGGTTGAGCCCCTGGCCGGCAATCGGGTGGATGCCGTGCGCGGCATCGCCGGCAAGCGCGATGCGGGGCGCGACGAAGGCGCGGGCAAGGGTCAGCCCAAGCGGCCAGGCGCGCGGCTTGTCGGCGGCATGGATCTCGCCCAGCCTGAGGCCGAAATGCAGCTCCAACTCGTGCTCGAAGACAAGGTCGTCGCCCTCGACCAGCTTCCGCGCATCCTCGGTGCGTTCGACCCAGACGATGGAGGAGCGGTTGCGGCCGTCCTTGTCGGGCTTCAGCGGCAGCGTCGCGAAGGGGCCGGCGGGCAGGAAATGCTCTTCGGCGCGGCCATTGTGCGGCCGTTCATGCGCCACGGTGCAGACGATGCCGGATTGGCCGTACTCCCACTTCACCGTCTTGATGCCGGCCATGTCGCGCAGCTTCGAGTTGACGCCATCGGCAGCGACCAGCAGTCGCGCCTTCAAGGTCGCGCCGTCCGCCAGATGCACGGTGATGCCGGCGCCGTCGATTTCGAAGGCGCTGACGGCGAGACCTTCGATGATGTCGATGCCGAGTTTTTCGGCGCGCCGGCGCAGCGCGCCGTTCAGGTCCCTGTTGGCGACCATGTGGGCGAAGGGCTCGCCGGGCGCCACTTCGCCGTCAAAGGTCAGGAACACCGGCCGCACCGGATCGGCGGTGCGCGAATCGGTGATGATCATTTCGGTGATCGCCTGCGCTTCCGGCGCGATCTCGCTCCAGACGCCGAGTTGCTCCAGCATGCGGCAGGCGGCTGCGGCGATCGCCGAGGCGCGGCCATCCTTTTGCCAGACGCTGGCGGGCGCCGCGTCGACGACGGCGACGGCGAGGCTGGGGCGTGCCTGCTTCAGCGAAACCGCGCTGGCCAGCCCGACATAGCCGGCGCCGGCGACCAGCACGTCGAGCGAGGCTCTCGATCCTGCATCTGCCTTACGGTCAACCATGGCAAATTCCTTTCACGGCTCTGTCTACGCATGTCGCTGCCCCAAAACCGCTGCCACTTTTGGGCGACATGCCTGGTCTACCGCCTGCCGCACCACGCCGGTCTTGACTGCCCGCCCTTCCTGTCCGAAACCGCCATAACATCTTTTGCGGCTGGAGCGTGAAACATGACGGCGGCCATGGACGAGCTACTCGACATTCTCGACCTCGAGCAGCTCGAACACAATCTGTACCGTGGTCGCAGCCCCAAGCTCGACTGGCAGCGGGTCTTCGGCGGCCAGACGATCGCCCAGGCGCTGGTCGCCGCCCAGCGCACGGTCGAGCCAGAGCGCCACGTGCATTCGCTGCACGGCTATTTCATGCGGCCCGGCGACACCAAGGTGCCGATCATCTACGAGGTCGACCGCATCCGCGACGGCGGCTCCTTCACCACGCGGCGCGTGGTGGCGATCCAGCACGGCCAGGCGATCTTCTCGCTGGAGGCCTCATTCCAGCAGGACGAGGTCGGCCTCGAGCACCAGGTGCCGATGCCGCAGGATGTGCCGGCGCCCGACAATCTGCTCAGCCAGCGCGAACTGCTCGGCAAGTTCGGCGAAGCTGTCCCCGAAGGCATAAAGCGCTACTGGGACCGCGACCGGCCGATCGAGATGAAGCCGGTGATGCTGAAGCACTACACCAGCCGCGAAAAGCTGGAGCCGAAGCAGAACATCTGGATCGGCACCACCGGCCCGGTGCCGGCCGAC
>NZ_RZSG01001576.1:0-380 GCF_003997725.1 Mesorhizobium sp. M4A.F.Ca.ET.050.02.1.1 | reverse complement strand
AATTATTCTGAGCGAGATGGCCTGCAAAGACTATAATCCGACCTTCAGAAATACTAAATCGGCAGCGATGGCTTCCTATTTCCCCGCGAGCGCTACACTGGTCACTTCAAGAATGGCGGCACCGTACCGCGGGCGCGCAGGCCAGGATGTCCAGTTCGACGTCACGGAAGGCCAATCGAAGACACGATCGAGGCATTCAACAATCTTGGATTTAACGATCGCACGATGACGATCAATCGTACGGCTACTCGGGCTATATCGCTCGAACTTGGACCGATTGCCCTTGGCCGCTTCCAGGTCGCATTGGTTTCGAGGTTGTGCCGGCATTCAACGAAGCTTTCTACGGCGCGCTCCACGTCGATCATATCGATCACAGCTGG
>NZ_RZSG01001575.1:0-380 GCF_003997725.1 Mesorhizobium sp. M4A.F.Ca.ET.050.02.1.1 | reverse complement strand
TCCTTCCACTCTCTAATTATCTGAAAAAACAGCCCCAACTTCTCTCCCCTTTCTCTACCAGGGTGGCACGAGATTTGCTTCAATACTAACAGGCTGCGGAGTTGTATTCGTGTCGCGAGGCACAGCGAAGGAAGGAAACAACTTGCCAGATTTGCGACCGAAAACACTTTATGTGGGCCGGTAGGGCATTCTGAACATGCAACGCAGGCGGCAGTACCGCGCAGAAGTGGCAACATCACGGTAGTACGCGCCCCCGACTCGGCTGCGGAATACAAAAGGATAGTGTTATGATTGTGCGTAGCCTGCAGGATGTTGAAGCGACCGATCACTTCGTCGATTGGGGCAATGGTACTAGCCACCGCCTTCTGACCGACAAGGAC
>NZ_RZSG01001574.1:0-381 GCF_003997725.1 Mesorhizobium sp. M4A.F.Ca.ET.050.02.1.1 | reverse complement strand
GTGGCGGGCGAGGTTTCGGACGAGGCGCGAAAACTCTCGCTCGGCGCGATGACCAATTTGATGTGCCGCGGCCGCAAGCGCGGGCTTGCCGGCATCATCGCCACGCAGCGGCTGGCGAAGCTTGCCAAGAACGTCGCGGCGGAAGCCTCCAACTTCCTGATGGGCCGCACCTTCCTCGACATCGACATGGCGCGCGCCGCCGATCTGCTCGGCATGGAGCGGCGGCAGGCGGAAGCCTTTCGCGACCTCGAGCGCGGCCAGTTCATGGCGCTGGGTCCCGCGCTGTCGCGCCGGCCGCTCGGCCTGCGCATCGGCCCGACCGATACAAAACCGCGCAACGGCACGCCGCGCCTGATGCCGCTGCCGGAGGCCGCGTTGGAG
>NZ_RZSG01001573.1:0-382 GCF_003997725.1 Mesorhizobium sp. M4A.F.Ca.ET.050.02.1.1 | reverse complement strand
GTGCAGCAGGATATCGCAGAGCAGGAACAGGCCTTGCGGCTGCCACAGTCGCGCCAGCACCGTCGCATAGACGATGAAGACGAGGCCGATCGCCGCCGCCACGCCCGCCCGCAACCGCGATCCGGCAAAGGCCGGGAACCACGCATAGCCTGACGGCGACAGCAGCGACGTGTGCACCAGCACCGCGCCGATATTGGTCAGGATGGTGAAGAAGCTGAACAGGAAGACGACCGAGCCGAGGAAGCTGCGGCCGGCTTCCATCGAGGCCGGGATGGTGATGCATGCCTGCAGGACAAGTCCGATCAGGCCGACGGCCAGTCCCGCCCGCTGCAGGAAACGGCCCATGGCCTCAGGCGGCCGCAGCGCAGGACGGATTGCCCGC
>NZ_RZSG01001572.1:0-383 GCF_003997725.1 Mesorhizobium sp. M4A.F.Ca.ET.050.02.1.1 | reverse complement strand
CCTCTATGCCGTCGCCGCCACCACAAGCGCACTGGCGGCCCTGTTAGGCGCGGCACGGGCGATCTGGAGCGTCATCACGCTTCCGCCGGCGGTCGCCATGCAACCACCTGCACCGGCCCTATACCAGAGCTTCCTCACGGGCGAGGGCCGTCTCCTTTCAGCGTTTTCGCAATTGACCATCATGGCGTTCAGACATCTGCTGCGCTGGCCTTTGCGCTCCTTGCTGACGGCGTTGGGGACCTCACTCGCCGTCGCTCTGCTGGTCACTGCGCTGTTCTCTTTCGATTCCATAGCGTTCATGGTCGACACGGTTTTCTTCCGTGCCGAGCGGCAGGACGCGACCTTGTCATTCGGTGTGGAGCAATCAACACGCGCCCTGCAGT
>NZ_RZSG01001571.1:0-383 GCF_003997725.1 Mesorhizobium sp. M4A.F.Ca.ET.050.02.1.1 | reverse complement strand
TAGGGATCATTCATGTGGCGCTCGAGCCAGCGGCGCGAGGATTCCTTCAGGCCGCTCTTCTTCTTGATCCGGGTCTTCAGCACCCGAATGCCGCCACCCGGCTTTTCCGGCTTCCTTGCCATTAGCGACCCCGCCCGTCACTGCGCCAGACGCCGTCATCGGCCATCAGCTCACTCAAGATGCCCTCGCGCAGGCCCCGGTCGGCGACGCGCAGCCTCTCTGACGGCCAGACGCCGCGGATCGCCTCCAGGATGGCGCAGCCGGCGAGCACGAGGTCGGCGCGGTCGGCGCCGATGCAAGGGTTGGCGACGCGCTGCTGGAAATCCCAGCCGACCAGCTTCTCGACCATGCGGTCGACGCTTTGGCGGTCCATCCACAGGCCG
>NZ_RZSG01001570.1:0-383 GCF_003997725.1 Mesorhizobium sp. M4A.F.Ca.ET.050.02.1.1 | reverse complement strand
GGCGCGGCGCGACAGGTCGGCGGCCAGCCGGCAAGCATCGGCCGCCGCTTGCACCAGCGCCAGACAAACCGCGCGTTCAAAACCTTTTTGCTCGGGTCGGATGCGCTTGCCGCCGGCCTCGGTGCGGAAGGCCGGGCCAAGAGCTTGGGCCATCAACAAGGGTAGCGATCTGGGCCAGCGCAGGCTTTGCGCGAGCAGCAGGTCGGCGAGCCACCAGCCAAAAAGCTCGGCATCGGGGCGCATGGCGACAACGTGGGCGGCGATTGCCGCCGCGGCGAACGGCGCCGGCCGCTGCGACCCCGCCACCTCTTCGATCTTCGTGCAGAGGTCGGCGAGCGCCTCATCGTCCCAGGCCAGCCCGAGCATCTCGGTCACTTTTGCAA
>NZ_RZSG01000156.1:0-10048 GCF_003997725.1 Mesorhizobium sp. M4A.F.Ca.ET.050.02.1.1 | reverse complement strand
ACCCCGCACCCTCCCCGACAATAGCAGAAACCGCTGGCCCCGCATACGCAGAAGCGCCGGTTGGCTTTTCGGCTCAGCCGAAAAACAGGAAGCCGGCGATCAGGAAAGCGGGGATCAGCACCAGACCCGACCACGCCATGTAGCCGAAGAACCCCGGCATCTTCACGCCGCGATGCCTGGCGATCGCAAAGACCATGAAGTTCGGCGCATTGCCGATATAGGTGTTGGCGCCCATGAACACCGCGCCGGCCGAGATCGCGGCGAGGGTGGATGCGAATTCGCCCATCAGGCGCTGCGGGTCGCCGCCGGCAAGCTCGAAGAAAACCAGATAGGTCGGCGCATTGTCGAGGAAGGACGACAGCGCCCCGGTCAGCCAGAAATAGGCCAAGTTGTTCGGCTGGCCGGAAGGCGATGTCACCAGCGCGACCAGCGGCGCCAGCGCGCCGCCGGGGCCGGCCCTCAGGATGGCGATCACCGGCACGATTGCGATGAAGATGCCGGCAAACAATTTCGCCACCTCGGCGATCGGTCCCCAGGTGAAGCCGTTCGCCTCGCGATGGCTCTTGCGCGAGACGGCGAGCGAGGCGAACGCCAGCGCCAGGATGATGGCGTCGCGCACGAGGTTCTGCAGTTCGAGGCCGACGCCGAGGATGGAAAGACCGGCGCCCGGCTTCCAGGTCGCCGACATCAGGATCGCGCCGATCACCCCGGCCAGCAGCGGAATGTTGGGCAGGCCGCGCAGGCGGACCTCCTTGTCCGGCGTCGGGTCCATGATCTTCGGCATGCCGCCCTCGCGCCGGTGCAGCATGGTGTCGATGCCCAGAAAGACCAGGAGCACTAGTCCGCCGGTGAATAGCGTCTCGCGCCAGAGATTGGCGGTCGTCCAGAAGAAATCGACACCGCGCAGGAAGCCGACGAACAGCGGCGGGTCGCCGAGCGGCGTCAGCAAGCCGCCGATGTTGGAGACCAGGAAGATGAAGAAGATCACGACATGCGCGTTGAACGGCCGGTTGTCATTGGCGCGCAGGATCGGCCGGATCAGGATCATCGAGGCGCCGGTCGTTCCGATCACCGAGGCAAGCAGCGCGCCGGCAAGCAGAAGCCCGGCATTGACCAGCGGCGTGCCGTGGATGTTGCCGGCAAGCAGGATGCCGCCGGAAATCGTGTAGAGCGCGAACAACAGGATGATGAAGGACATGTATTCGGTGAGCAGCGTGTGCAGCACCGCTTGTATGGCCGAAGGGATGCCGAAGGCGATCGCCAGCGGCACCACCACGAGCATTGCCCAGCCCGCGGTGATCTTGCCGTAGTGATGCTCCCAGACGTGGTGAAAGAGCAGCGGTCCGGTGGCGATCGACAACAGCAGGCCGGCAAATGGCAGCACCCACCAGAGCGACATCGCCGCGCCGGGCAGTTCGTGGTCCGCCGCTGCGAAGGCGAATTGCGGAAACAGAAGGACAGCCAGGGCTGGTAGGCCTGCTGCCAGTGTCCACGCCAATTGTATGAAGCCCCCCCGACGCCTCACAGTCTGGTCAGTCCGACAAATGGTCTTCGAGCACCACGCCGGCCTCGCGCATCCGCTTCAGCATCGCCTCGACCGAGCCGTTGAGGTCGATGCCGCGGCAGGCGTCTAGCCGCACCGTTGTCTTGAAGCCCTGCTTGACGGCGTCCAGCGCCGAAAAGGCGACGCAGAAGTCGGTCGCCAGCCCGACCAGCGTCACGGTGTCGATGCCGCGTTCGCGCAGATAGCCGGCCAGGCCGGTCTGGGTCGTGTGGTCGTTCTCGAAGAAGGCCGAATAGCTGTCGATCGCCGGGCGGAAACCCTTGCGGATCACCAGCTCAGCTTTGGTCCAGGCAAGACCCGAATGGAAATCAGAGCCGAGACTGCCCTGTATGCAGTGATCCGGCCAGAGCGTCTGCGGCCCATAAGCCATGTCGATCGTCTCGAAAGCCTGTTTGCCGGGATGGCTGGAGGCAAAGCTCGAATGGCCGGCAGGGTGCCAGTCCTGCGTCAGTACGACGTGCTCGGTTCGCCGGATCAGGTCGTTGACCAGTGGCACGATCTCGTCGCCGCCGGCCACCGCCAGCGCGCCACCGGGGCAGAAGTCGTTTTGCAGGTCGATGACAACAAGCGCTTCGTCGGCCATAGGCCTCCTCCTCAGCGTGGGCTCAAGTAAAATGCCGCTGTCGCGACCGGACGCAGAAACTTGACCAGATGGCCGGCGACGTCAACCTCCAGCGGCGTAACAATCGCGTGGAACCACTCGCCGATGCGGAGGCCGGAAACTCCGGCTTTGACAATTCCTGCCGACTTGATATCATTTGCATACGAATGAATTTTTGCCAGCGGGACGCCGGCAGGTCCCTCGCAAAGGCCCCTTTTCTGGAAGGCAAAGCGTGATCCGTTACGCGAAACCCACCACGGTCGACGAGGCGCTCGCCTTGCTTGGCGAGGATCGCTGGCGCATCCTGGCGGGCGGCACCGATTTCTATCCGGCGCAAGGCAACAAGCCGTTTCGCGAAAACATTCTCGACATCAACGGCCTGACGGCCCTGCGCGGTATCGTGGAGAGCGAAACGCACTGGCTGATCGGCGCGCGCACAACCTGGACCGATCTGGTCCGCCATCAATTGCCGGGCGCCTTCGACGCGTTGAAGGCGGCGGCGCGCGACGTCGGTTCCGTGCAGATCCAGAATGTCGCCTCGATCGCCGGCAATCTCTGCAACGCCTCGCCCGCCGCCGACGGCGTGCCGGCGCTTCTGGTGCTCGACGCCGAGGTCGAACTGCGCTCGGCGAAGGCGTTGCGCCGTCTGCCGCTCGGCGAGTTCGTTCTCGGCAATCGCCGCACCGCCCTGGCATCGGGCGAGATGGTCACCGCCATTCGCGTCCCGAAACCGGCGGCTGGCGGCACATCTGCCTTCGTGAAGCTCGGCGCCCGACGCTATCTGGTCATCTCCATCGCCATGGCGGCGGCGCGCCTTGTCGTCGACGATGGCGCCGTCGCTGAAGCGGCCATCGCCGTCGGCGCCTGCTCGGCGGTCGCCAGGCGGCTCACGGGCGTCGAGGCGGCGTTGCTCGGCCTGCCGGCCAACGAAGCCCTCTGTCGGGTCGTGCTCGCCGCGCCGATCGATGAACTGTCGCCGATCGCCGACGTGCGCGGCAGCGCCCAATACCGACAGGATGCGGCGCGCGAGCTCGTCGCCCGCGCCGTGCTTGCCGCTATCGGCCACACTGCTGGGGACCAGGTGGCTGCATGAGCCAGGTTCAGCCTCAGATGAGCGAAGTCCAGTCCGGCATGAGCATGGAACACAGCGATATCGCCTTCGAGGTCAATGGCGCTGCGGTCAGCGTCTCCGTACCTCCGGTACGTCGCCTTTCCCAAGTGCTGCGCGACGAATTGCGGCTGACCGGCACCAAGGTCGGCTGCGACGCCGGCGACTGCGGCGCCTGCACCGTGCTGGTCGACGGTGACCCGGTCTGCGCCTGCCTGGTGCCGGCCGCCTCCGTGTCGGGCGCGACCGTCACCACTGTCGAAGGCCTTGCCAATGGCAGGCTGTCGGCGTTGCAGGCTTCCTTCCTCGATCACGGCGCGGCGCAATGCGGCATCTGCACGCCGGGCCTGCTGGTGGCGGCGACAGCGCTTCTCGAGCGCAATCCCCAGCCGAGCGAGGCCGAGACGCAAGACGCACTGGGCGGTGTGCTGTGCCGCTGCACCGGTTACCGGAAGATCATCGCCGCCGTCATGGACGCATCGCGGCGCGTCGACAGCCTTGATCCTCGCATGCCAGAGGTTGGCCGCGCCGTCGGCGCCTCGCCGATCCGCCTCGACGGAGTGCCGAAGGTTACCGGCGACGAGAAGTTTGGCGGCGACTCTTTCCCGGCCGACGCGCTTGCCGTGCTGGTGGTGCGCTCGCCCCACTACCATGCCCGCTTCGCATTCGGCGATCTCGAAGCCTGGGCGGGCGCCCATGCGGGCATCGCCGGCGTTTTCACCGCCGCCGACATTCCGGGCCACAACTGCTTCGGTGTCATCGGTCCCTTTGCCGACCAGCCGGCGCTCGCGGAAGGCGAAGCGCGCTTTCGCGGCGAGGCGGTTGCGCTGGTGGCGGGCGAGCGCGAAGCGATCCTCGATCTCGATCTGACGGATTTTCCGGTTTCATGGACCGAGCTGCCGCATGTCCTGCAGCCCTCGGACGCGAAGGCCGATAGCGCGGCGCTGCTGCACCGGCACCGTCCGGCGAACCTGCTCACCTCAGGCTTCGTCGAACGCGGCGATCCTGACGCAGCGCTTGCCGGCGCCGCCGTCACCGTGTCCGGCGCCATCGAAACCTCCTATGTCGAGCATGCCTATATCGAGCCGGAAGCCGGCTATGCCTACATGGACGGCGACACGCTGGTCGTCGTCGCCTGCACGCAGGCGCCCTATATGGACCGCGACGACACGGCAAAGGTGCTCGGTCTTGCCGTCGACAAGGTGCGCATCGTGCCGACCGCCACCGGCGGCGGCTTCGGCTCGAAACTCGACGTCTCGCTGCAGCCGCTGATCGGCGTGGTGGCGATGAGGACGGGCCGCCCGGCGGCCCTTGCATACACCCGCAATGAATCGATGATTTCGACCACCAAGCGCCATCCCGCCGAGATGCAGGCGACGATCGGCGCCGATGCCGGTGGCCGCGTCACCGGCATGGTCTTTTCCGGCGATTTCAACACCGGCGCCTATGCCAGTTGGGGTCCGACCGTCGCCAATCGCGTGCCGGTGCATGCCTCCGGCCCCTACCTGACGCCGAACTACCGCGCCGAAGGCCGGGCCATCCACACCAACGGCCCGATCTCCGGCGCCTTCCGCGGCTTCGGCGTGCCGCAGGCGACGATCATGCAGGAGACGCTCTACGACGAACTTGCCGGCAAGCTTGGGCTGGATCGGCTTGATTTTCGCTTGAAAAACTGTCTTCGTAACGGCTCCGAAACGGTCACCGGGCAGCGCCTCGAGTCGGGCGTCGGCATCGGCGAATGCCTGGAAGCGCTTCGCCCGCATTGGGCCCGCGCGCTCGCCGAGGCCGAGGCGTTCAACGCCGCCAGCGAGGACAGAAAGCGGGGCGTCGGCGTCGCCTCCTGCTGGTATGGCTGCGGCAACACCTCGCTGCCCAATCCCTCGACCATCAAGGTCGGCATCGCGGCCGCGGGCGAGGTCGTGCTGCATCAGGGTGCCGTCGACATCGGCCAGGGATCGAACACCGTCATCAGCCAGATCTGCGCCGATGCGCTCGGCCTGCCATTGCAAAAATTTCGCCTGAAGTGCGCCGATACCGCGATCACGCCCGACGCCGGTAAGACGTCCGCCTCGCGCCAGACTTTTGTGACCGGCAAGGCGGCCGAAAAGGCAGGCAGGGCATTGCGTGAGAAAATCCTGCGCTTTGCCAATGTCTCTGACCGGGCGACCATCGCGCTCGACGGCTTCAGCATCTTCATCCGCGAAGGCGACGCCACACGGCGTGTCGACCTGTCTGAGCTGAAAGCCAATGCCGACGGATTGGTGTTCGTTGCGGAAGAGACCTACGACCCGCCGACGCTGCCCCTTGACGCCAAGGGGCAGGGCAAGCCTTATGCCGTCTATGGCTATGGCGCGCAGATCGCCGAGCTGGAGGTCGATCTCAAGCTGGGCACCGTAAGGCTGATCAGGATCACCGCCGCGCACGACGTCGGCAAGGCGATCAATCCGGTGCTGGTCGAGGGCCAGATCGAGGGCGGCATCGCGCAGGGCATCGGCATGGCGCTGATGGAGGAATACATCCCCGGCCGCACCGAGAACCTGCACGACTACCTCATCCCGACCATCGGCGACGTGCCGCCGGTCGAGCACATACTGGTCGAGGTTCCGGACCCGGAAGGACCCTTCGGCGCCAAGGGGCTGGGCGAACACGTGCTGATCCCGACCGCGCCGGCGATCCTCAACGCCGTCCGCCACGCCACCGGCGTGCTCGTCACCAAGGTGCCGGCGACGCCGAGCCGCATCCTTGCGGCGATCCGCGACAAGGAGGCGCGCCGATGAGCGAGCTTGCCGAACGTTTCGAAACCCACGATCCCGGCGAGAAGCAGGTGGCGGAGAAGATCCGCTGCGATGCCTGTCCGGTCATGTGCTACATCGCCGACGGCCGCACCGGCGCCTGCGACCGCTACGGCAATGTCGGCGGCCGTATCGTGCGCATGGACCCGCTGACCATCCTCGACCACGCAGCCGAGACCGGCGGCGCTGTCGTGCCGTTCGTCGCCGAAGGCGAAGCCTGGAACGGCGAGCTGGTCAACACCGGCCGGCGCTTCGTCAGCGCCATCGGCGCCGGCACCACCTATCCCGACTACAAGCCGGCGCCCTTCATCGTCAGCCAGGAGGTCGACGGCGTCGATCTCGTCACCGTCGTCACCGAGGGCATCTTCTCCTACTGCGGGGTCAAGGTGAAGATCGACACCGATCGCCATATCGGCGACGAGACGGCAACAGTGCGGTCGGAAGGCGAGGCGATCGGCCACGTCACGACCGGCGAATACGGCTCGCAGATGCTGTCGCTCGGCGGCGTCCATCATCTGACCGGCGGCTCCAAGACCGAAGGCCGCGCCACCTGCGATGCGCTGCTCAACCTGTGCAACCGCAAGCCGGTGGAACTCACCATCGATGGCGGCGCGACGGTCATCGTTGAAGCCGGCAAACCGCCGGTCATCGACGGCAAGGTCGAGCACCGCATGCGCGTCGGCTGCGGCTCGGCCACCATCGGCATGTTCGCCACGCAATGGCGCGGCCTTGTCGACGAGGTGGTGGTAGTCGACGACCACATCACCGGCGTCGTCTCGGAGCATCAGGCCGGCAAGGTGCTGGGCTGGCAGGATACCGGGATCAAGATCATCGGCCGTCGCTCGACGCCCGGTCGCTATTTCAAGGTGTCGGAGCCAGGCCTCGGCTGGGGCGGCACCACCATCTCCGATCCGCTGTCGATTCTCGGTGAATGGAATGCCAAGAAGGGCGCGCGGCCGGGCCTGTCGCTGCTGATGGTCTCGACCACAGGCGAGCAGTTCGCCTACTACGAGCTCGACGATCAGTTGAAGCCGGTCGAAAAGCCGTTCCCCGAGCGGCTGCAGAAATCTGTCGGCCTGATCGAGGACAATTGCGAGCCGGCACTCTGCACCGTCCTGTTCATCGGCGGCGCCGGCGGCTCGCTGCGCGCCGGCGTCACCGAGAACCCGGTCAACCTCACCCGCTCGGTGCAGGGCCTGAGGACCTACGTTACAGTGGGCGGCGCGCCGGTCTATGTCTGGCCGGGCGGCGGCATCACGCTGATGGTCGACGTCACCCGCGTGCCTGAAGGTGCCTTCGGCTATGTGCCGACGCCGGCGCTGGTGGCGCCGATCGAATTCACCTTGCGCCGCGACGACTATGTCAGGCTGGGCGGCTACGAGGCAGAGATCCGCAGCGTCGAGGACATCCTCGCCAGGGGCGGCGAGTACCTCAATCCGCGCCGTGGCGCCGGCGCCGCCGTCAACAACCCATGGCCGCCGCTGGCGCAGCTGCGGCGTGCCGCTGCGAACGGGGCCGGATGATGACCGGCCCGCAGGCGCATTGGCTCGCCGACGGCAGGCGGCTTCACCTCAACCATGGGCCGATCGACCTTGTCGTCGAGACCTTTGGCGAGGAGGGCGAATGCCGCGCTGCTTACAGTCAGGCCGTCGCGCGGTTCCAGACCATCCTGGCGGAACTGGTTGAGGAGCTTCCGGAGCTGCGCCGCCCGGCCGCCTTGCGCCCTCGCGCCTTTGCCGGGCCGACCGCGCGCCGCATGGAGGCGGCGGTGGCGCCGCTGGCGCAAATGTTCATCACGCCGATGGCGGCCGTCGCCGGCTCGGTAGCCGACGAAATGCTTGGTGCACTGCTTGCCGGGCGAAGGCTCGATCGCGCCTATGTCAACAATGGCGGCGACAGCGCCCTCCATCTCGGCTCGGGGCAGTCGATGACCCTGGCCATAGCCGGCACCGGGCATGGCCTTGCCGACCGCATCGCCATTCATGCCGAAGATGGCGTACGCGGTGTCGCGACCAGCGGCTGGCGCGGCCGCTCGTTTTCGCTGGGAATTGCCGACGCTGTCACCGTACTGGCGCGCACCGGCGCCGAAGCCGATGCCGCGGCGACCCTCATCGCCAATGCCGTCGACCTGCCCGGTCACCGTGCGATCGAGCGCGTGCATGCTCGCGATATTGTGCCTGACAGCGATCTCGGCGACCGGCTGGTGACGCAGGGCGTCGGGACGCTTTCGCCGGGCGAAGTGGCGCGGGCGCTGGACAACGGGCTTGCCGTCGCAGAAGATTTTCGCCGGCGCGGCCTGATATCGGCCTCGGCGCTGTTCCTTGCCGGCGAGACCCGCATCAGTGGTTCGGTGGCGCTTGCCGCGCCCAACAAGCACAAAGCGAAGGAAACTGCCCATGCCTGAATTCCCGATCCGCAAGATCGCGGTCCTGACCGAAGAGATTTTTCATGATGGCGGTCCGGTGGCGGCAGCGCCACGCCGTCGCGCCGCCGCTCTCGCCGTGGTGAAGAACCCCTTTGCCGGCCGCTACGTCGAAGAGCTGCAGGGCGCAATGGACGACCTGAAGCCGCTCGGCTTGATGCTGGCAGATCGGCTGATTGCGGCGCTCGGCGGTGACGTGAGGCAGATCGACGGCTACGGCAAGGGCGCCATCGTCGGCTCCGCCGGTGAGCTGGAGCACGGCGCGCTCTGGCACGTGCCGGGCGGCTACGCCATGCGCGAGCGGCTCGGCGACGCCAAGGCGATCGTGCCGTCGGCCAAGAAGGTCGGCGCCTTTGGTTCGCGGCTCGACGTGCCGCTCGGCCACATCAACGCCGCCTATGTGCGCAGCCATTTCGACGCCATGGAAGTCGGCATCAGCGACGGGCCGCGTCCCGACGAGATCCTGTTCTGCCTTGCCATGACCTGTGGCCCGCGCGTGCACGACCGCATGGGCGGCCTGGCGGCCAAGGACATCAAGGCGTGGGACGGGCTGAGATGAGCACCGAGGACAATCTGCTGCGACTGGTCGAGGCCGAAGAACCCGACGAAAACGGCTATCACCTGCAAGACCAGGTCGGCTTCATCCTGCGCAAGGCGCATCAGCGCCATGTCGCGATCTTCGCCGCGCATATCGCCGACCTGACGCCGCCGCAATTCGCTGCGCTCGCCAAGCTCTACGACATCGGCGAGACCTCGCAGAACCAGCTCGGCACCTTTATCGCCATGGACGCGGCGACGGTGAAAGGCGTCATCGACCGGCTGAAGGCGCGCGGGCTGGTGGATGTCTCGAAGCACGATGTCGACAAGCGCCGCTTGCTTGTCAACCTGACGGCGGAGGGCCGCGAGGCGGTCGAGCGGCTGTTCCCGCATGCACGTACCATCACCGAGGAGACGCTGGCGCCGCTGTCGACCAGGGAAGCCGCGACCTTCATGCGCCTGCTGGCCAAGCTGGCCTAACCGGCAGCGGCGGTTCCTGGATACGAAAAAGCCCGGCGCGAAGCCGGGCTTTTTTCTGGGTCCTGAGATCAATCCGGGCCGACAACCTTCCAATAGAAGGTTGCGGCTTGATCAGTGATCAAACGCCTTGACGATTTCCTCGGTCATCTTCTTGGCATCGCCGAGCAGCATCATGGTGCCGTCCTTGTAGAACAGCGTGTTGTCGATGCCGGCATAGCCGGAGCCGAGCGAGCGCTTGACGAACAGGCAGGTGCGGGCCTTGTCGACGTCGAGGATCGGCATGCCGTAGATGGGCGAGGCCTTGTCGTCGCGCGCGGACGGGTTGGTGACGTCGTTGGCGCCGATGACATAGGCGACGTCGGCCTGCGCGAATTCGGAGTTGATGTCCTCGAGCTCGAACACCTCGTCATAGGGCACGTTGGCTTCGGCCAGCAGCACGTTCATGTGGCCGGGCATGCGGCCTGCCACCGGATGGATGGCGTATTTGACCTCGACCCCATTGGCTTTGAGCTTGTCGGCCATTTCGCGCAGCGCGTGCTGCGCC
>NZ_RZSG01001569.1:0-384 GCF_003997725.1 Mesorhizobium sp. M4A.F.Ca.ET.050.02.1.1 | reverse complement strand
CTTCTCCACCGCTGCGCGCGGGCGGCATTCCCTATCAGGGCATCAACGTGCTGATGCTGTGGGCGGCAGCGGTGGAGAAGGGATACGCAACCCCGTTCTGGCTTACCTTCAAACAGGCGCTTGATCTCGGCGCGCATGTCCGCAAGGGCGAGAAGGGCAGCCTTGTGGTCTATGCCGGCCGCATCACCGGCACCGAGACCGACACGGCAACCGGCGAGGAATCCGAAACCTCCATTCCGTTTCTCAAAGGCTATACCGTCTTCAATGCCGAACAGGTGGAAGGCTTGCCCGAGACCTATTATGCGAGACCGGCCCCGCGCGATGAGACGATCACGCGCATTGAACGGGCCGAGAGCTTCTTCGCCGCGCTCGGCGCCGATATCC
>NZ_RZSG01001568.1:0-384 GCF_003997725.1 Mesorhizobium sp. M4A.F.Ca.ET.050.02.1.1 | reverse complement strand
CATCCCGACTACCACACCATCAAGGTCGTCATGACCGACGGCACCGAATACCTGACCCGTTCGACCTGGGGCAAGGAAGGCGATACGATGAACCTCGATATCGACCCGACCACGCACCCGGCCTGGACCGGCGGCCAGCAGACCCTGCTCGACCGCGGCGGCCGCCTGTCGAAGTTCAAGAAGCGCTTCGAAGGTTTCGGCCTTTAAGCCTATTCCTGCCTTGTCGCAGATCAAGAACCCGCCTTCGAGGCGGGTTTTTTGTTGACCAGAGCTCGCTTCTCCCCGTCACTATACGGGGAGAAGGTGCTGGTGTCCGAACCGGATAGATAGGTAACAGAATGGACCGATTGCATAGGTGACAGTTTTCTCCCTCGCCGGAGGACC
>NZ_RZSG01001567.1:0-385 GCF_003997725.1 Mesorhizobium sp. M4A.F.Ca.ET.050.02.1.1 | reverse complement strand
AGACGAGGTTGATGCGCTGCCAGGTCGCCAGGTCGATGAAATAGCTCGCCGGCAGGTTGCGCTTGCCGTCCTTGGTCGGCGTCAGATAGCCGAGCTCGGGCATGACATGGGCGATGCTGAGCAGCCGGTCGAAATCGGTGCCGCCGATATGGATGCCGCGGTTGGCCAGGATGTCGCCCTTGCGATCGGTCGAGCGCGCGCGTTCGGGCGAGACCCGGACCACCGAGAAGTCGGACGTGCCGCCGCCCATGTCGACGATCAGCGCCAGTTCCTCTCGTGCAACCTTCTGTTCGTAGTCGAGCGCCGCCGCGATCGGCTCGAACTGGAAGGCGATGTGCTTGAACCCTTGCGCCCGCGCCGCCTTTTCAAGCTCGCCCTGCGCTCT
>NZ_RZSG01001566.1:0-386 GCF_003997725.1 Mesorhizobium sp. M4A.F.Ca.ET.050.02.1.1 | reverse complement strand
TTAGCCGCCGCATCAACCCGGCCGAGCGCGCCAGCGCGGTTTTGTTCGCCGATGCCGCCGGCGCCGTGGTGATCGGGCCCGGCGATGAACCGGATCGGGGCATTCTCGGCGCATCGGTTGATTCCGATGGATCGCGCTACGGGCTGATCCAGATTCCGGCGGGCGGAAGCAACAAGCCCTTCCACGCCGACCTCGATCTCGCTGAGACCCGGATGACGATCACCGACGGCCGCGAAGTGTTCGCCAAGGCGGTCGAGATGATGACCGCCTGCTCGCGGGAGGCGCTCACTGCTGCCCGCATGCGACCGCAAGACATCGACCGGTTCGCACCGCATCAGGCCAACGTCCGCATCTTCGATGCCGTCGGGCGAAACCTCGGTATCTGT
>NZ_RZSG01001565.1:0-386 GCF_003997725.1 Mesorhizobium sp. M4A.F.Ca.ET.050.02.1.1 | reverse complement strand
CGTCAGCGCTGGGCGGCGCTCTTGTCGTAGCCGTCGAGGAAGCCGAGCAGCGTATCGCGCTGGGAACCGGTCATGCCGCGGTCACCGGCGCCGACGGGAAGATCGATCTTCTGGTTTTTTTCAGCGATCACGATCGGATGGCTGGTGCGATAGTCGTCGGGGATGGCACCGACCGTAACGCTGTCGCGCTTCCAGCCGGCGCAGCCGGCAAGGGATGCGGCGAGCATGACCGCCAGGACCGGTGCGGCCGAGCGGCGGATCCGCTCGCGACCGGACCGTGCCGGCGCTGCGGTCCCGATGATCTTCGATGACTGGAACATGTCCGCTTCCCCGCTCACTTGTAGATGAAGCCGACAACGCCGTGATAGCGGCCGTTGGGCCTGTCG
>NZ_RZSG01001564.1:0-387 GCF_003997725.1 Mesorhizobium sp. M4A.F.Ca.ET.050.02.1.1 | reverse complement strand
CTCTACGGCGCTGCGCGCCTGGTCACCACGCTCCTCACCGCAAGCACCAGCACGGTGATGATGATCAGGATCACCGAGAGCGCGGCGATCGCCGGATCGATGTTGTCGCGCAGTCCCATCCACATCAGGCGAGGCAGCGTGATCGCGTTGACCGAGGTGATGAACAGCGTCACGCCGATCTCCTCCCAGGACAGCACGAAGGAGAGCAGCGCGGCGGTGACGATGCCGAACTTGATGTTGGGCATGATGATACGCGTCGCGCGCTCCCACACGCTGGCGCCGAGGCCGCGCGCGGCGAGGTCGATGCGGCGGTCGAGCTGGCTGAGCGAGACCAGAATCAGCACCGTCGCGAAGGGCACCGTCATCACCGAATGCGCCATCGCGACG
>NZ_RZSG01001563.1:0-389 GCF_003997725.1 Mesorhizobium sp. M4A.F.Ca.ET.050.02.1.1 | reverse complement strand
CCGCAATAGGGCATCGGATTCCCATCAAACGGCAGCGCATTCCTGGACAATTCGATCCCGCGAAACGACAATCGGATCCCGCGCAATGCACAACGGATTTCCCTGTTAGATCGCCGCCGACCTCTGACTTTGCCGGATACTTGGTCGAATTTCCCTGATCTGAAGCAGGGAAATTTCCCCTAAATTATCTAAAATTGCACGATAATATCGCTGCCTCGTTCCACGCATCAGGCACCTCGCGGGAATTCCCGCTTTTTTGCCTGTTGTCTGGAATATCAAACGGAGACTGGTTCGCCAGTGACTGCTCGGTTCAGGCGCGATGTCCTCGTGTTCTGGAAGTTCGGGCTGGCGATGGATACCACTATTGCTGGATCCTCGGCCTGTGCATC
>NZ_RZSG01001562.1:0-390 GCF_003997725.1 Mesorhizobium sp. M4A.F.Ca.ET.050.02.1.1 | reverse complement strand
AGCAGCCTCTGTCGGTCGGTTCACCGAGCGGGCCGAAGCGCTTTCCAAAGAGCAGGGCGAAAGGACCGACAAGCTTTCGGATACCGTCTTGAGGATGGCGGCGCATCAGAAGCTCCTCCTGGAGAAGCTTGAGAAGCAGGCAGAACAAAACGCCGGTACGACGAACCTCCTATCGCGCATCCTCGATCGCGATCGTGGGCCTGCCCCCCCCGAAATCCCTCATGTCGCGCCGGTGCCCGCCAGTCAACCTTCTGCCGAGACATCCATCTTCATGCCCATTTCCGAGGTAGCTGCCCAGGGTCGGCAACCAGCCGCCGAGGCAACGTTCCAAGACAACGGGACTGATTCCGGGCCGCATCAGGCTAAGGCCCCTGAACCGGTCGTGGAAAA
>NZ_RZSG01001561.1:0-393 GCF_003997725.1 Mesorhizobium sp. M4A.F.Ca.ET.050.02.1.1 | reverse complement strand
GACTACTGCAACTGGGAGCGCATCCCTGAATTCGTCAGGATCGTCAGGGAATCGCCGGCGGCCGAGCTGGCGGCCGCCGTCATGGAGTCGCGCAGCGCGCAGTTCTTCCACGACCATGTTCTGGTCAAGGAGCCCGGCACGCAGAAGCCGACGCCCTGGCATCAGGACATTCCCTATTATTTCGTAGAAGGCAGCCAGACGGTGAGCTTCTGGATCCCGATCGATCCGGTGAAGGAAGCGACGCTCAGGTTGATCGCCGGCTCGCACAAATGGGAAAAGATGGTGCTGCCGGTGCGCTGGCTGAACGACAGCAATTTCTATGCGGACGACGGCGACTACCTGCCGGTGCCCGATCCAGACAACGACCCGTCGATGAAAGTGCTCGAATGGGAG
>NZ_RZSG01001560.1:0-393 GCF_003997725.1 Mesorhizobium sp. M4A.F.Ca.ET.050.02.1.1 | reverse complement strand
TCAAGCCTGATATCACGGAGCCCGCTCATGGCCCTCGCCGCCGCCAAACTCCAAACCGACGACACGCTGCTCGACGCCTATTCGACGACCGTCGCCGACGCGGTCGACCGCATCGGCCCTGCCGTCTGCCGCATCGAGCGCATCGGCGGCGCGGGCGGCCATGGCTCCGGCTTCGTCATCACGCCGGACGGGCTGATCGTCACCAATTTCCATGTCGTCGGCGACGCGCGCGCCGTGCGCGTCACCATGCCGGACGGCGCCTCGCGCGAAGGCCGCGTGCTTGGCCGCGACCCCGACACCGACATAGCGCTGGTGCGCGCTGACGGCAGCTTCGCCGACGTCGCACCGCTCGGCGACTCCAAGCGCCTGAGGCGCGGCCAGATCGCGATCGCC